>DATEQL010000499.1:0-2104 GCA_035272665.1 Allostellaceae bacterium | reverse complement strand
GATCGTGGTAATCGTCCCGAACTGCACTAGCGCCGTCACGATCGAGATCATGAACACGTCGATGTTCGACCAGCGCCCGATGAAATCGATGAAGCGATAGAACGCGGTGCGCTGCCGCAGCGCCCGGGCCGAGCGCAGCCGGATCGCGATCAGGCACCAGGTCAACCCCCCAAGCTTCAGCACTGGCACGATGATCGAGGCGGCGAGGACGAGCAGGGCTAGCGGCCACAGCCCGGCCGCTGCCAGATCGCGCACGCCTCCCAAAATCGTGTATGACTCAGTGCGGCCGAAATGGGTGATCGTCAGCATCGGAAACAGGTTCGCCGGCAGGTAAAATATATAACCGGCAGCGGTAAGGGCGGCAGTCGTTGCAAGACTCCCAGGACGCCGCCATTCCAGACGCGCGCCGCAACGCGGGCAGCGCTGGCGATCGCCGCCGCCTACCAAGCGGGTGGCGACGAGGTCGCATTCAAGACAGAGGACCCAAGGGTCACCCGGCGCAGGCGAATACTTTGCTGGATCACCGATCGCGTTCCAGACCTGCTGGCGACCGAGCGATTGCTCGACCAAAATCTGGGCCAGAACCAAAGCCGCGAGCGCGTAGCCGCCAGCAGCGACTTCTACCTGACCCAGCTGGCCTAGCCGGGTATAGGCGACGACGGCGCCAAGCAAATAGACATCAAGCATGCACCAGCGGCGCAGATGAAGCGCGACCCGCCAGATTCCCGTCAATCCGAGGCGCGGTGGTACGCCGTCGCGAGCGGTCGCGCTAAGGCGGGCGAGTGTCATGATGATCAGGGCGATGCCAAACGCTGGGATAATCGCCGAGGTCAGCGCCACCAGCATCCCGACCACCGAAATGCCGTCGCCGTACTCGGAAAGCGCTACGGCACCGTTCGAGATCCCCGCGCTGCGGTCGTCACCCGCGAGACTGATGTCGAAAAGTGGGAAGGTATTGGCGAGCACAAACAAAATCGCTGCGGTGACGGCAAAAGCGAGCGGGACGGCGAATTCGGACGAAGTAAGCCGCCACAGCCGAGCGCCGCAGCGGCGGCACAAGAGCCACCGGCGTCGCGGCAGACCCGCCCCGGCGCGGTGGATCTGACCGCAATCGCGGCAGGCGGCAACAATTTCGGGCATTACTGTCGATAACCCGTAATAATTTCTTCGAGCATATAGGCCGTTGTGACTCTGGGCAGATCCGATCCGCGCGCGGCCGACGCGAGTGACAAGCCGCGGCGGATCAAATCGTGTGCCAGGTTTCTAACGACCGTCTGATCGAGACCCCGGATCTGGATGTTGACGTTCGCATCGGAACCCGCCAGCGGCCTGAGGTTGGCAAGCGGGCAATCACCGCAGATCCAGATGGAGGGGCCGGCTGGAAACTTGACTTTGCTTTCTTTCAGCCATTCGTAGAACTTCACTGTCGATCCGCGGACAAGAGCGTAGGCCGAACCTGCCGTCTTCTTTCGTTGCCATTCCGTGCACTTTTCAAAATGGGGTGGGGGCGGCTGCGAACGCGGAAAACGGATGGTCTACGCCGGCACGCCCGCGGTGGATCGGCGCGGAAACCGATGCTGGAGCAGGGCTTCAATCAGGCTCTCGATAGGGTTCGGGCTGTTGGCGATAATGACACCGTCCTCGGCGGTGCTCTCGCCTACAGCGCAAGCTTCCAGCAAACGCGCCCCGTCGCCAATCGCCGCAATCGGCTTTCCGTGCCGATAGGCTTCGTTGATGAAATGAATCGCCAAGCCGGATTTTGCTAGCGCCGCGGCTGAAGCTCCGCCCGGGACGACTACCGCATCATAGATCACCGATGGGGCATTGGGAGCGGCGCGATTGACCCTTTGAGCCTTGCCTAGGGAATCGGTAACATGCCCGGCGTGAGCGGCGATCAGTTCGACCAGCGCCTCCTCCGCTATCAGGGCATCCTGCACTGCTTTCAACTGCTTCGCATCGATGCCTTCGCCACCAAGGATGGCGATCTTCCGACCCTTGATCGTAGTGCCTGGTTTGTCTTGGCTGAGCGCCGGCGACGAAAGCTCCTTCGCCGCGAGGCGAAGCGGTCCCGAGGGGGTTGGTGCCGACGGGGTCGGATTTTCCG
>DATEQL010000498.1:0-10144 GCA_035272665.1 Allostellaceae bacterium | reverse complement strand
TGCCGGCTGTAGAGGCCGAGGAGCTGGTTCAGTTCGGAGCGTGTGAAATACAGCGTTCGGTGTTTCGTCCGATAATCGCCGAGGGCAAGCACCGTGGCACTCTTTCGGCTCATCGCTACCCGTCGCCATTTTGCCGCTGTCACACAGTGTTCACGATTTTGCGGATGACGTCCAGCCGTCTCACGCGTCGGTCGGAGGACGTTGACGGCCGCATGACGCCATGCCTCGCTCGGTTGCCTTGCCGGACGCCCTGCCGGCAATCCGCGGGCGGCGTTCTGAAGGGTCGGCCGGATTGCCTCTCTTTGAGCGAGCTTGTATGGTGACCCCGCGTTCCGACCAGGATCGACCGGGGCTTTTGTGAGCGACATCTTCCGTGAAATCGACGAAGAGCTCCGGCGAGACAATCTCCTCAAGCTTTGGTCGCGCTTCGGACGCTATATCATAGCCGCGGCAGTGCTCGCGCTCGTCATCGCCGGCGGCATCGTCGCCTGGCGGGACCATCAGCTCACCGAACGCCGCGCCCAATCTGAGCGCTACGCGGCGGCGCTCACCTTGGCCCGCGATGGGAAAGAAGCCGACGCGGTCAAGGCGTTCGCGGCGATCGCACAAGAGAGCGGAGGCTACGCCATTCTGGCATCCCTCGAAGAGGCGGCTTTGCTGGCGAAATCGGGCGACCACGACGCGGCGGCCGCGGCATATGACCGCATCGCCGCAGCGAGCGAACTCGACCCCAGCTTTCGCGGGCTTGCCCGAGTGCTCTCGGTCATGCAGAGCATGCCCGAGGCCGATCCAAATTCGACGATCGAACGCCTCGCACCCTTGACCGCCAGCGGCAACCCGTGGCGCCCGACCGCCCTTGAGCTGACCGCCCTCGCCCGGCTCAAGTCAGGGGACAAAACCGGCGCGCTCGATCTCTACAAGGGCCTCGCCGACGACTTGGCGGCGCCAGAGAGCCTGCGTGCTCGTGCCGCCGAAATGGCAACGGCACTCGCCTCCTAGACTGCTTTCGGTACCGGGATGATCCGAACTGTCGTCGTCACCCTTTTGCTATTCTCGCTGGGGCTCGCGGGTTGCGGCTGGTTCGACAGCAAAAAGCAGCCGTTATCAGGAGAGCGGATTTCGGTGCTCAGTCTCGATCGCCAGCTCGAGCCCGATCCGGATCTCGCCAAGATAGCCATGACTTTGCCGGCGCCGGTGGTCAACCCCGATTGGCCCGAGGTCGGCGGCTATCCGAACCACGCGATGCAGCATCTGTCGCTCCCCGACAGGCTCACCCGGGTGTGGAAGACGAGCACTGGCGAGGGCGCTTCGCGGTACACACGCGTCTTGTCTCAGCCGATCGTCGCCAAAGGTCGGGTCTATGCGATGGATGGGGGGGTTCAGGTCAGCGCCTACGATGTCGCAACGGGGGACCGGCTGTGGCAGGTCGATCTCAAACCTGATGACGAACGCGGCAACTCGTTCGGCGGCGGCCTCGCGTTCTGGAATGATCATCTATACGCGTCGACCGGTTACGCGCAGGTTTTGGCGCTCGATCCGGCGGATGGAAAGGTGATCTGGAGAAGCAGTGTCGGTGCCCCGGTGCGCAGCGCGCCCACGGTTTCCGACGGGCGGGTCTTCGTGGTTACCGTCGAGAACGAGCTCGTCGCCCTCGCGACGGATGATGGACGGCGGCTGTGGGTTCACAACGCAATCCCCGAAACCGCGAGCCTGCTCGGGAGCGCCAGCCCGGCCGTCCAAGGCGAAGTCGTCGTCGCCGCCTATTCCTCGGGCGAGATCTACGCGCTCACAGTCGAGACCGGAAGGCCGCTTTGGTCCGACAATCTCGCCGCGGCGCGTAGCGTCGACGCGGTCTCCACTCTTGCCGATATCAGGGGTTGGCCGGTCATCGACCGTGGGCGGGTGTTTGCTGCCAGCCATAGCGGACGGATGGTAGCGATCGATCTCAGAAGCGGCGAGCGTGCCTGGGAGCAGGATCTCGGCAGCACCCAGAGCCTCTGGGTGGCCGGGGATTACGTCTATATTCTCGCGAACGACAACAACCTCATCTGCCTGACGCGAAACGACGGCAAGGTGCGGTGGATACGCCAGCTGCCGAGCTATCAGGACGAGAAGAAAAAGAAGGATCCAATCGTTTGGGCAGGCCCGGTGCTCGGAAGCGACCGGCTGATCGTCGTTTCCTCGGACGGTGAGGCGGTGTCTGTCTCGCCCTACACAGGTGAGCCGCTTGGTCGCGAGGAGATGTCGGCCGGCGGGTATTTCGCGCCGGTGATCGCCGACAACTCCCTCTATGCGCTGACCGACGACGCCGAATTGTCCGCCTATCGCTGACCCGATCGCCTACACACCAGCGGTGTGATGAGTTTTGCGGCCGCCATTCTGGGCCGACCGAATGTCGGCAAGTCGACGCTGTTCAACCGGCTCGTCGGCAGGCGGCTGGCCCTCGTCGACGATATTCCGGGGCTGACCCGCGACCGTCGCGAAGGCGAGGGACGGATCGCCGATCTCGAGTTTCGGGTCATCGACACCGCCGGGCTCGAAGAGGCCGCCCCCGCCTCGCTCGCGGGGCGGATGCAGGCGCAGACCGAGCGGGCGCTCGCCGAGGCGGATGTGGCGCTTCTCGTGATCGATGCGCGCGAGGGTCTGACCGAAGGCGACCGCCATTTCGCCGGCTGGCTGCGGCGCAGCGGCAAACCGGCCGTCCTCGTCGCCAACAAGACCGAGGGCCGCGTGACCCTCGCCGGGGTCGGCGAGGCGTACCGGCTCGGCCTTGGCGATCCGGTGCCGATTTCTGCCGAGCACGGCGAGGGTCTGGCCGAGCTCTATGAGCGGCTGAAGCCATTTGCCGTGGACCGGCCCTCCGACGCAGCGGCGGAGCACGGCAAGCCGCTGCAGCTCGCCATCGTCGGGCGCCCCAATGTCGGGAAATCCACCCTTGCCAATCGCCTGATCGGCGAAGACCGGCTGTTGACCGGGCCGGAAGCGGGGATCACCCGCGATGCGATTGCCGTCGACTGGGAGTGGAGCGGCCGCCCGTTTCGTCTCGTCGATACCGCCGGTTTGCGACGCCGGCCGCGGGTCGAGGGGAAGCTCGAAGAGCTTTCGGTCGGCGATGCGCTGCGCGCGATCCGCTTTGCCGAGTCCGTGATCCTGGTACTCGATGCGCTGCAGCCCTTCGAGCGGCAGGACCTGACGATCGCCCGGCTCGTCGCCGACGAGGGACGCGCTCTGGTGCTGGCAGCGAGCAAGTGGGACGCGGTCCCCGAGCCTGCGGCGGTGCTGCAGCGGCTGCGCGAGCGAGCTTCGATATCCCTCCCCCAGCTTCAGAGCGTTGCTCTCGTCCCGGTATCGGGGCTCACCGGTTTCGGGCTCGATGCGATGATGCAGGCGGTCGTCGCGGCCGGCGAGGTGTGGAACCGGCGGGTGACGACCGCGGCCCTCAATCGCTGGCTTTCGGCCGTCCAAGACCGCCATCCCCCGCCGCTCGTCGCCGGCCGCCGGCTGCGCTTGCGCTACATGACCCAGGTCAACACCCGGCCGCCGAGCTTCGCGCTGTTCGCCTCGAAACCGGGAGAGCTCCCCGCTTCCTATCGGCGGTACTTGGTCAACGCGTTGCGCCAGGATTTCGGCCTGCCCGGCACCCCGATCCGGATGATGCTGCGTAAGGGCAAGAACCCCTACGACGCGCCCTGAAGAACCCGCGCGCCGACCCCGCCGGCGAAAGCAAACAAGGCCGCGGCCCGGCAGCGTCTCGGTCGGGGTTGGGCCATGACGAACCCACCGAAATCCCCTGTCGGCAGCGGAAAAGCCGCGTTTTGACGCCGAAAATCGCCGCTTCGGTGACGAATAATCCTTGGATATGAAAGACTTGGATGCCGTTCCACTGAGCTGTCCAGCAGCGGAATTTGCAGCGGAAATTGGGTGCCAAAACGAGGTCGGCAGCGGATTGGCAGCGGAAATCGGCGGTACTGCCACAGCCTTGCTTTTTATCGGCATGGCAGGTCGTGCACGCCGCGGCCCGCTCCTCGCATCCCGAGGAAATAAAGCAGACCCGATGGCTCGGCGCCTCGCCCGGCCCCGGGTGCCGATTCAACCCCGTTGCGCCAGCGCCCTGGGCTCGTTGTAGCTGGCGACGTCTGTGCCGCGGTACAGGATCCGGGCGTTGCGCTCGGTGATGGTGCGGTGAAGTGCCACGAATTCCGGGTCGAGATCGCGGGTCGGCCGCGGCTCGAGCGCAAAATGGTGGTGGCGATCCTCGCCGCGCACGAGGGTGGCACTGTCGTCGCCGGCGAGCTGCGCCACCATCGTCGGGATATAGCGGATGGCAAAGCCGATGCGCCGGTCGTTCGACGGGTTGGGCGGCGAGCCGTGAACGAGGCGCACGTGGTGCAGCGACATCTCGCCGGGACGCAGGGTGATGATCCGCCGCTGGGATCGGTCGACCTCGACCATCACCTCCTGGCCGCGCGTCAACAGATTGTGTTTGGCGAAGGTGTCGCGATGGGGGATCTGATCGAGCTTGTGGCTGCCGGGGATGTACTCCATGGCGCCGTTCGCCTCGGTCGCTGGTGTGAAGGCGACCCACGCCGTCACGACATCGGGCTCACTCAGGCCCCAATAGGTCGCGTCCTGGTGCAACGACACGAAGGCCGGATCGGCCGTCTCCTTGATAACGAAGTTGGTGGTCCAGCACAGGAGATCCGGGCCGTGGAGATCCTCGACGGCATCGAGGATCGAGCTGCGCCGAACGAGCTCGGCGAGCCAGGCAAACAGCAGGTGCGATTTCTGGCGCAGATCGCCCTTGAGCGGCCCGCCCGTCCGCCGCTCGAACGCCTCGAGCCGCCTCCGCAGCTCCGCGGCCTCCGTCTCGGACATGATACGGATCGGGAAGACGCAGCCCTCCTCCCGATATTGTTCGATCTAGGCCGGCGTCAGACACTTCGGCATCGATCCTAGCAATCGTAGCGCGCAGGGGGCGAGCCGGATCACTACCACTCCCTGGACAGAACGACCACGGTCAATCCTTCCTCCGCTTGCGGGGGCTGTCCGGGGAAAACTTTTCGATTGCACAGCTTGGCGAACCGACCCGCCTTTATCGTCATGGCCTGCCTCCGTGCCGGGCATCCACGTTTTCGGCGCACCAAACGAAGGCGTGGATGCGCGGGACAAGTTCGCCCATGACGACTTTGAATTGTTCGATCCGCCGCGCGAACTCGGTTCCATGGGGGAAAACTCTTCTACGCCGAGCGAAGCGAATTTTGTTAATCGCGCTTAGGCAGGTAACAAAATCTGACAGAAGATACCCAAGGTTGGAGGTCCGCTGAGGTGCAAAGCGGACGTAAACAATTTGTGCTCTAAACTCGACTCAAGAATGGCACCGTGAGCGAACTCCATGACGTCGACCGTCGACCGCCCGAGGCTGCAGCCGGCACCTGACGCTCTGTTAGGTGCCGTGCTGAAGCACACGAAGAACTGGGAGGCAGCCCTGCGCAACCGGCGCACGGTCCCCAACCTCATCTACCACTACTGCGATGCCAATGCGCTATTAGGGATCTTCCACAGCAACAGCGTCTGGGCAACCGGCGCGCGGTACCTGAACGACAAGACCGAACTCGTCTCTCTAATGCGCAACGTGCCGGAGCACCTTAAGCGCTTCCCAGATACGCCAGCGACGCTGGTTCTAAGAGAGCGGGCCGGAACGTTGGTAAAGATGCACGCGGAGATCATCTCTCACGCGATAGGGATGGAGCAGTTCGTCGCCTGTTTTTCTGCCGATGGAGACGTACTGAGCCAATGGTGCGCTTATGGCGACGACGGTCGCGGCTTCGCCATTGGCTTCGCGCCGAGCGAACTTGCCGTTCTACAAGGCGAAGCGATCCTAAACGGCGACATCCGCGAGATGATGTATGGTCCGGAAGGCGAGCGGGACCTCGTCGACTCGCTGATCAAGGGGCTGATCGAAACGGTCGAGCCGTTCGTGGATATCCTCGATACCACAGGTTGGGAGCCAGATCCAGAGGGAGCGGCACCGCTCACAGCGCGACAGTGGCTCGGACTGCGGTTCAGCGAATGCTTGGGGGAACTTACGTTCGAGTCGAAACACGCTTCGTTCCGAGAGGAGCGGGAGTGGCGGCTCTATGCTCAAAAGGGCCAAGTTCAATTCCGTGCGGCGCCTCGCGGGATCGTTCCGTATCGGCAAGTGGACATGAGAGCCGCCACGTCGAAGTTGATGCCGATCAAACGCATCATCATGGGCCCACGGCTCGATTATCTCGATACAACGCGAGTCCTCATGTACCTAGCCGATGAGCATGGCTATGGCCACAGCGCCATTGACCTTGATCATTCGAAATGCCCGTATCGCTGAGCCGCGAATGATCGCTTCCGAGTAGCGATGAGGGGCGAAGGCGAACGTTCAGCGCGTACCGCACTCCCCAACCGCTTGGGGAGTCAGCCCTTGAATGCCACATATCAGATTGCGCCTTTCGCTTGGGCAAGCCGACCGACCGGTTCGGGTGAGAAGCGAACAGCCCGCTGCCGATCACGTCGGGCGGTCCTCCCAAAACGATAAGTAACGATAAAAAAATCGAGGCTGCTGATGATGCAAATTCGGGATCCGAACTCGGCCTAGTGGTCAAAATCATGCGGGGGAGGCCAGTGGAAATGGCGGATTTCCGACGCGAATAGCCGAAGGCAGAGGGTATCGAATGTCAGATTTTTACACTAGATGCGTAGCGGCTCGGGGTATAGCGATCCTTCGACGGCTTTCCCTCCGGTTTGCTTGAACTTGTGGACGATCTTACCGATACCCCTACGGTATTTACGTTCTGGAGGGCCGGACGCTCAGGTATGCGATGAACAGGAATAGTGAGCCCACACCGGGAGATGTGGAGGGCGCAGACATCGGGGAGCTTTTCGCGAGAATGGCTCCTCCGTCGAGGCCGGCGGAGGCCTTGGCACTATCAACGCGTTTGGGTGATTTAGTTGCCGATCTCGATCCCCTGAAAGCCGTTGCTGCCGTTGCCGGCATGATGACAGAGCCGCGCTTTCAGGCACACACGGTACGTTTGGATTACTGCCTGCGACTGATTCTAGCCACTGCACATGGGAAGCGAAGGCTAGGCTATCGCGAGCTGAACAAGTTACTAAACGACCTGTTGGTGGAAGCGAGGGTCGGGCGCCTTGAAGACCCAATCGAAGATTTCTTCACGGAGGCGATTCCGACCAAACGGGGTGACTATCTCATTTTTTCAGGGATTTGGGAAAAAGCGGCCATCCATACCGAATGTATGCTTCGGGCTTTCGAAGCCCTGCCTGAATGGGACGGAAAACAGCCCAGCCTCGATACCCTCTATCGCCTGTTGCTACTCGCCGACGCTCTTGTCCACCGCTGCGGACTTGCACGGAGAGTCGTTGGGAATGGAACCCCCGCCGGTGCCATTCTCACACCGTCAGATCAGCGACTGCGAATCCTTTCCCAGAGGGTGCGTTTTACCTGGGCAGATCTTGCCACGCTAGGCATCGAAAAGGATGCGCTCAAATCGTTTTTTGTCTTTCCGAACGATCGGCCTTATCTCTGGCGGGCTGCACTCCAGGCGATTCCGCTCTGGAGTTCATGCCCTTAATCCGCACTGAAGCCGGTCTCCTCATTGCTGCTCCCGCAAATATCTCGACCGCCGCGCGGGCTTGGTTAATCGATACCGCAATCGCAGCTGGCGAGGGAGGAACGCTGCGCTATCTCTTGCTAGAGGAGCATGCCGAACTCATCCGGCACAGTGGTTTCGTGCGCGTAAGAGAGATGGAACACGTCCCCACCACGCCACCGTCTATGCGGCAAAGCCTCTACGAGACATCCGCCGGTCGGTACATTCACGTCATCCAGACGATAGACGATTTCGCCGATTGGCCAACGCGGGCTTTTGGTGAACCGAAACCGTACTCCGCCGAATGGGTGAAGGCCATTGTTGGGAGTATGCGATCCGCCAAGCAATTTGCGGAACAGCAGGTCGGCTTTGTTGAAGGTATGACTCTCTGGCTCATTGGTGGTTGGGGATCGGGATACAATGTACGCCTCGAACGGGATCCAGAACTTGATGATTGGTTATTGGTAGCGTTCGAACCGGCTAACGCAGCGCTGCTTGGTATATCCGACGACGGTTCGGTGCATGATGTATGGCGCTTGCAGAAACAATTGTCGCTAGTCGAGGCACAAGGATTTGAGTTTTTCGGAGTTAATGGTCTTCTCAATCTATTTCAGTGGTGGCGGAACACTGATTACGCTCTAGTGCCTCCCAACATGATTGATATGACGCCGCCGCTAAACATAAATTTTGATACCAATCTGCTTCTTCAAGTAAGGCAATCTGGCCAGGAGGCTATCGATCGCCGGACAGCCCAACACCCCGATGGTACGCATCACCTTATCGCTCGACTGAGCCATCAGGTCCTTGTGGGCAAATTCGACCCCATCTATGCCTCGATTGACGCGCTACTCCATCGGCGCATGCTCGGGGTTGTGATTTTTGCCAATTCGGCTTGGTGGGTGGAGTTGATGGATGACGGTCGCCAACCTTATTCCAAGACAGCATTCAGGATATGGGAAGCGGTTCTTCATTGGGTAGCTGTGGTCATGCCGGCATTCCTGCGAACGCTGAAATTGAAGAGCACCCTGCCCGCAATCGCATTCAATTTGGAAATCCGGTGGAATGACCTCGAGAGAGAGCGCGTTTTGACTAATGAAGACATTGCCCATTGCATAGAAGTGGCACCGGACCCAGAGCGAAAACGCGTAAACCTTATGCTTCGTTCGGATTGGCACTGGGCTCTACGTCGTACCGATAATACAGCTGAAATCCTGCTCGCGACGCAGCTCCTTGTTAGTGCTGCGGGATTGTACGGCACCGATCGATCGGAAGGGGAATTAGCGACATTGGTGCGTGAGGCCGCTGGGTCGCCAGATCTTCGTTGGATACATTCGTTCGAAGCGCGGACAGCGCTCGAAGGGCTTGAGGCCAAAGACCTCATCAAAAGCTTTTACCCGATCCCTAAATCAGCGGTGGGCCTTGCAAAATGCGGGGCGGTTTGGAATACCCGGCCACGCCAGCTCGGGAACCGCATTGTAGGTAAAAAGTCGTGTGCCGGGTTTCTGACGGATCACAAAAAAAACCTGCTGACCAGACTGCGAGCTGAGGTCCGCCAATACGACCGGAAGGCGTTGGTCATGATGGCCGTAGAAGATTTGCAGGCGGCCTTAAACGAGCAACGGCACTGGCGATTGACGGCGCGCGCCCTCCGCGCGGTGCACGGTGTTCAAGGGGATTTCGAGGCAAGCCTGTTGAGAGCGGGACAGGCCAACGCTGTCATTCGCGCAGCGACAATATTGGCTGAGGTCGCGACTGTGGAGGCGCCCGAACAAGGCGGTATGCGCGTTGGGCGCATGGACATGGAGGAATTGGAAGCTCGCGCTGTCATGGTGTTTGCTGCAGGTGACCTTCTGGCTGCGGTATACGGTGACCGGATCGAACCGACATTTAACATTAGCCCGACTGGTGATCTTCTGTACGACCACCGGTTCGAGGAACTTACAATTCAGCGAGCGGCAGAAGTTCGCCATGAATCGGATCGTCAACGTGCTGCACAGCAATATGGCGAGCATTTTGAAGCGCGAGCACTATCTTCAACTATGGAAGCGAAGCTGCAAGCTGCCATAAGCGCCGAGTACGGCGTGGACTACGATACTTTCGTACAAGCTCCATCTGCCGCTCTTCAGTTAGGGATCCAAATGGGGATTGGGGTAATTCGCCTGCGGCGATCTGAGCTGATCGAGTTGCTGGAAGGCATAGAGGTGATAGCTGGTAAAGAGCTAGCTCCAATGATCGATCGCATGACCATGCCAGCAAGAGCGGACTGGGATGATCTGCCAGCGGGGGGAAATTCGAATGATTTTGATCTGGCAAAATTTGATCGGCGGTTCTCGCTCATGGCCAGGCCGATCATTGCCCTTTCTGTTGGTGTGGACGGCCCCCGACGGCATCAAGCGTGCCAGAATGAGGTCGCTGTAGATCTCAGACAAAGGAGGCCGTCCGTGGAACAGATTAGCCGAATTGGTATGGATACGTCGAAACACATTTTCCAGCTTCACGGA
>DATEQL010000497.1:0-3011 GCA_035272665.1 Allostellaceae bacterium | reverse complement strand
AGCCCTCGGTTGACGACGCGGGACCCGACGCTTCTGGAGGACTTGCAACGATTGCTCGAGCCCGCGACGATGGGCGATCCGATGCGGCCGTTGCGATGGGTCTCCAAGAGCCACGACAAGCTGGCGAGGGCGCTTCGGGCGGAGCGTATCAACGGGCGATCGGCTCGTTGATTGGCGTGATTGTGCCGAGAGAGATCGCCGCCGGCGTGGAGCCGGTGCAACGGAACGGGAAAGCGGCGGCGCTGACAGGCGGTCTGGGTCATGACGTGTCGCACGCGGTTGGGGTCGGCCGCCACCTTGGCTCGCAGCCCTGCGCGAAAACCTCGATGACGATCATGCGGGCGCCGCAGTGCGGGCACGGGCTGGGCAGCGCACGCGGCGCGTCCGGTGTGACATCCGGCTGCTGTTGAGGGTCGGCGGCAGGCGGGTCGGCGCCGAGCAGTGCGCGGGCTGTTGCGATGTTCTCGGCGCGGTTGGCGTTGGCGAAGAGCCCGTAGTGGCGGATGCGGTGGAAGCCCCTGGGCGCCACGTGCATGAGAAAGCGCCGGATGAACTCGTGCGGGTGAAGCCGCATCGTCTTCCAGCGTCCCGGCCCGTCTATGCGATAATCCTTCCAGCGGAACGCGACGCCGGCGTGGTCGGCTGCAATGAGGCGGCGGTTCGAGATGGCGACGAGGTGGGTGTAACGGGACAGATAGCGCAGCACTTGCTTCGGTCCCGCGAACGGCGCCTTGCAATAGACGACCCTTGCGACAGGGAAAGCTCAGGAGAGGAGAACGAACATGAAGTTCTGAAACCTTTCATTGCGATCCAGAGGGTTCAACTCCCTCCCGGCAAAGGTCAGCCAACCAGCCGGAAGCGAGCCTTGCATGGCGGGCGGCGACGCCGGTCGTGAAGCGTAGGCAGCAGGTGCCGAAGCCGCGTGAGTAGCCTCGAAATTATTATCGCTGGAGCCTTCGCTGTGGGTTGAGCGGGGGCAACATCGACGACACCGTCAGGGTGAGGGATCGTCGGTCCGGCCGGGGTCTTGGACCGGGGCAAAGGCATGGGACGGATCGCCTGGGAACCTGTGAGATCCCGCCTGCGTCCGAGTGAGAGTGTGCCGGCAAATGGGCGGCCGGCTGACCAAATGCCCTGGCCCGGCTGGGTCCTCCAACCATCCGGGAGCGCCGCCAAGGCGAGCACGAAAAGCGGAGGATCGCGCGGACCCCGGAAGCGAAACAGATAAGCGACCGGGGATGCGTGGGCGGGAAGTCGTAGCGCCTTCATAATACCGCTGACCGCGGGGAACTGGGCTCACCAGGACCCGCCGATGCAGGGCTGTGCGACATGCGCAGCCTACTTGCGGACCGTCGGATTGGCGGGGTTCGGCACTATCGCCCAAGGGCGCTATC
Organism: Allostellaceae bacterium; assembly: GCA_035272665.1. Taxonomy (GTDB): domain Bacteria; phylum Pseudomonadota; class Alphaproteobacteria; order ATCC43930; family CGMCC-115725; genus AP-15. Next base: position 1,617 of record DATEQL010000497.1, on the reverse strand, counting down.
AGCGCTTGCAGCCGCTTACGACAAACGCAAATCGCGTGGACGAGGCAACCGACTTTTCTCCGCTGCACAAGCAGCAAAGACAGACTCGGCGAAGCCGATTTTCATGGATTTGGTGCGATCAGAATTCGTACGCGCCTCGTCGCAATGAGAAGTCTGAACCGTTGTCGCACCGCACACTTACCCTCCGGCGCGGCGAATTTCGGCACTGGTCGGTTCGTGACCGCGGCCATCCTCGTCGATCACATACTTGGCGGGCAACTGGCCGGCGCCGTGTAGCTGCGCCACGGCCAGCAAGGCTGCCGGGTAACCGTCGGGCGTCGTCCGCGCGGTGATGAAGGGCGCATCGACGACGGCCATGTACGGGCTTCCGTTCCGGGAGAGGAAGCCTCCCTGCGGGCCGGTGTACTGCTTGATCATCTGTTCAAGGGTCATGGTGGCCGAGCCATAGTTGGGGCCGTAGCCGCCTTCGACCGGAACATCCGTGGTCCCGTCCATGTAGTCGTCCTCTTCGGAATGGCCGGTAATTAACCGGCCCCACACGAGCGGTATCTTTGTTAACGGATGCGTCGCCTGAATGAGGACGGCCACACCATAGCAGATCGCAACTACCGGACGCCCCACGGCGGCGATCAGCTCGATCAGCGGGCGGACCGACCTGTTGCCGCCGAGGTCCATGTAGGCGCCGGCGCCGCCGACGATGAACATGCCCGCGTATTGGGTCGCGTCGCGCAGGCCCTCGAACAGCGCGCGCCGGTAGGGCTCGCGGGACGCTTCGCCGTGCTGCGGCCGCGGCGTCGGCGGCAGCCAAGTGTGGAGATTGCGCGTCTGGCTAAGACGCTGACCCTCGGTCGTCGTCCGGTCGTTGTAGCGCGTGCCTAGCGCCGCTTCGCCCGGCGACACCTGCGCCGCGTTCCACGCCTGATCCCGGAAACTGGTGTCCAGGCTCACGCCGTAAACGAATGGCCGTTCCCCGCGCGGGGTGACGTAGTCCACCTCGTAGCCGGCGGCGCGGAACACATGGTCGGTCAGCGTCAGCTCGGAGCTCCAGTATCCGTGCTGCGGGATCACGGCGACGATCTTCCCGGGCTTCTCGGGGATGTCCACCTTCACGCCGGTGAAGCGCTCGATCTCGCTGATAAGGAAAGCTTTGTCGAAACGCCCGTCCAACATTCGCTGGGCGACGAGCCCAACGGGCGCATCGTCCGCGAACATCATGGTCGGGAATTCGACCGCTGCGGCGTACCTGTCCGCGATCGCCTTGGCAAGGTCCTCGCTTTTCGCTACCGTCCCCACCATCACAGCCTCCTCAAGAAAATGGTTCGTATCCCCAACAATCGCGCAGGGTGCGTCATGAAGACCGTGCCCTCCGTCCCACGCGGGAGCGCAATAATCACATTATCATTACACGGATGCGGCCGTCGAGCACGGAGACGGGGGCGGAGCGCATGTCTACAGGGATTCCCAAGGATCGAAATATCCGGGCGCAGGGGCCCCGCGGGACGCGGCTACGACGGGGCGGGGCGGAAGGTCGCTCCGGCTGACGATTGCCGCCCTGGCCGCGCGCTAGGCCTAATGGCGGGCGTTTCTGTCGGGGCGCACGGCAACGGTTTCACTCCC
>DATEQL010000496.1:0-4413 GCA_035272665.1 Allostellaceae bacterium | reverse complement strand
AGCGTCGACGAGTTTCTGCACTGGGAGGACGGAACCGATACGCGCTACGAGCTCCTTTGGGGCGTACCGGTGGCGATGGCACCGCCCGCGCGGGCTCATGGGATGCTGCGCGCACGGCTCGGCGGTATGACCGACGCCGGGTTGCGCTCTCGTCGGCCGTGCGCGGCACAGACCGAGGCGGGGATCGCCCGGCCTGATCGGGACGATACCTATTACGTGGCGGATCTGGCGGTGACCTGCAGCCCCTACCAAAGAGGGGAACAGCTAGTGCAGGATCCCGTCCTGATCATCGAAATCCTGCCTCCCGGAACCGAAAGGCACGATCGCCGGACCAAGCTTCCCGTTTACCGCGATATCGAGAGCGTCGAAGAAATCCTGCTTATCGACTTGGAAAGCATTTACGCCGAAATACTCCGGCGCGAGGGCGACCGCTGGATCACCGAGCTGGTTCGGGGTCGCGACGCGGTCCTTCGCCTCTCCTCGGTCGACGCTCAGATCGCGATGGCGGAGCTCTATGAAGGAATCGACATCGATGCCGACGACGCGGCCTGAGGGGCAGCGGCTGCCGCGGTCACGGACCCGCCCGCGGACGTGATCTATCGTCTCTACTCCCGCACGCTCGCCGTCGCCGCGCACCGGCATGCGATGGCCGCGCTGGCGCTGATCGCGTTCGCCGAGAGCTCGTTTCTTCCTCTGCCGCCGGACATCCTGCTAGTGCCGATGACCCTGGCGCAGCCGCGCCGGGCTTGGCTGATCGCCGCGGTCTGCACGATCGCCTCGGTCACCGGCGGCTATGTCGGCTACGCGATCGGCTATTTCCTCTTCGACACGATCGGCCTGCGCGTGCTCGAGTTCTATCACATGATGGACAAGTACGAGGCGTTCAAAGCGGCCTTCGCCGAGTGGGGCGCGTGGATCATCATCATCAAGGGGCTGACGCCGATCCCGTACAAGCTGGTCACGATCGCCAGCGGTGCCGCACAGTTCGACCTCGTCACCTTTACCTTGGCATCGCTCGTCTCACGCAGTCTGCGCTTTTTCCTGCTCGCCGCCCTTTTGTGGCGGTTCGGCGAACCGATTCGCGACTTTATCGAGCGCCGGCTGATGCTGGTCACCAGCCTGGCCGCGGCCGCACTCGTTGGCGGGTTCGTGGTACTGCGCTATCTATGAGGTCATGAGAGACGACCTCCGTCGTTTTCCGATCTTTGTCCTGGCGGCGAGCGCTGCGGTGCTCGGCAGCGTGCTGCTGTCGCAATACTGGGGCGGGCTTGCCCCTTGCGAGCTCTGCGTGCTGCAACGCTGGCCCTGGGCGGCCGCTATCGTGATCGCGTTGATCGCGATCATGATCGGCAGCCGATTGGCGCTGCCTTGGGTGGCACTGTTGCTCGCCGCGGTTTTCGCGATCGGCAGCGCGCTCGCCTTCTACCACGTCGGGGTCGAGCAGCATTGGTTCGCCGGTCCCGACGCCTGCACCGGGGCCGCCACCGCAGCCGATACCGTCGAGGCATTGAAGGCGCGCATTCTCGGCCAGATGCCGGTGCGCTGCGACGAGCCGGCCTGGTCGCTGTGGGGGATTTCGCTCGCCGGCTGGAACCTGCTCGCCTCCCTGATGATGTCCGGCGGCTGTCTCGCCGCCTTTTCGCGGCTTCGCCGACCGCGACGGCGGGCTCGGATGCGCCGCGGGATCGCATGAGCGACCCGCACCCGCGGCGCTTGCCCGGAGACCGCCCGCCGGCCGAGGAGATCGCACGCATGCTGCGTGTCGACCACGCCGGTGAGTACGGCGCGACGCGGATTTATCAGGGTCAGCTCGACGTGCTCGGGCGCAGCCGCGCCGTCGGCGAGATCCGCCGGATGGCGGAGACCGAGAAACGCCATCTCGCCCGGTTCGAGGAGCTGTTGCATCAGCGGCGGGTGCGGCCGACCCTGCTCTACCCGATATGGTCGGTCGCCGGCTACGCGGTGGGCGCCGCAACGGCCCTCCTCGGCGCGCCCGCCGCAATGGCCTGCACGGTCGCGGTCGAGGAGGTCATCGACGAACATTACCGGGGGCAGGCCGAATATCTCGCCCGGGAAGATCCTGAACTCCGCGAGACGGTTCTCGCCTTTCGCGACGACGAACTGGCGCATCGCGAGATCGCGCTCGCGGGCGGCGCGGAGGACGTGCTCGGCTATGATCTTATCAGCGCTGCGGTCAAGGCCGGCTCGCGGATCGCGATTTGGCTGTCGACCCGCCTCTAGCCGGCCCCGCCGGGACACCCTCTGCGCAAGATCCTGCCGCGCCGTTGCGCGAAGCCTGGTACTACGCAGCGCCGAGCCGGCGCGTTCGGCCTCGCCGGATGCTGGCGAAGGTCATGCTCGGCGAGCCGATCCTGATCGGCCGCGACGCGGCCGGTGTGCCCTTTGCGTTGCGCGACCTCTGCCCGCATCGCGGCATGCGGCTCACCGCCGGCCATTTCGACGGCAACGAGATCGAGTGCTGCTATCACGGCTGGCGGTTCGACACCGGTGGGCGGTGCATCCTGATCCCCTCGCTGGCACCCGGTCAGGCGTTTACGCCCGGGCATATCCATGTCCGCAGCTACCCGGTGCGCGAGGTGCAGGGCAACATCTGGGTGTTCTTTGGCGGCGATCCCGCCGCCGCACCGGAGATCCCGCTCATCGCGGGGTTCGATGGCGCCGCCCCCGACCTCGTCGAGAGCGTCAGCTTCGCCGCCGCGATCGACCACGCCGTCGTCGGATTGATGGACCCGGCGCATGGGCCCTTCGTGCATCGCGCTTGGTGGTGGCGCTCGCGCCGGTCGATCCGGCTGAAGGCCAAGGCTTTCACCCCGTCGCCCTTCGGCTTCACGATGGATCGCCACGCGCCTTCGACAAACTCGCGCGCCTACCGGCTCCTGGGCGGCAGGCCGCAGACCGAGATCGTTTTCCGGCTGCCGAGCATCAGGATCGAGCAGATCCGCGCCGGCCGGCATATCGTCGGCAATCTGACAGCGATCACGCCGGTCGACGCGCGAGTGACCGAGATCAACCACTGCGTCTACTGGACGGCACCCTGGCTCACCGTGCTGAAGCCTTTTTTGCGGCACTATGTGCGGGCCTTTCTGCACCAGGACCGCGAGATCATGCAGCGTCAGCAGCAGGGCTTGCGCTACGATCCGCCGCTGACCCTGATCGACGACGCCGACACCCAGGCGAAATGGTATTACCGGCTGAAGCGCGAATACCGCCGCGCCCGCGCCGAAGGCCGGCCGTTTCAGAACCCGGTCGAGCCGCGCACCCTTGAGTGGCGCAGTTGAGGACGACCGGCTTTCAATAAGTCGTGTCGAGCTTGAGATAGCGGTACCGGTCGATCGTCTTGACCCCGATCTCGTGGTCCTCGCCTTGCCGGGTCACGGTCAGCTTGACCGTGATCCCGGCGTCGCCGCGCCGCCACAGCGTGCGGTAGAAGTCCACGAGGTCGTGGACCGGGGCCCCGTCGATCACCGTCACCCGGTCTCCGTGCCGGATGCCCGCGATGTCGCTCGGGCCCTCCGAGGCGACGCGGCCGACGACAAGCTCGCCGTCCAAATCCTGCAGATTGACACCGAGCCAGGGACGCGGCGGCGTCGACGGTCGGCCGAGCGCCAGCGGATCGCCCATCACCGGCGTCAGCCGGTCGATCGGTACGAACATGTTGCCGGGGAGCTCCGCCTGGGCGTCACCGACGATCAGGGAGCCGATCCCGACCAGCCGGCCGTCGGGCCCGAGCAATGCCGCACCGCTCCAAGCGGGGTGCGGCGGCGCGGTGAAGATCGCGTCCTCGAGCAAGTACTCCCAATAGCCGGCAAAGGTTCGGCGCGACACCACGACTGCGGGCTGTGCCGCCTGGGGCCCGCCGAAGCCGGCGATCACCACCGGTGTCTGCTCGACGAGCCCTTTGGCCGTGCCGATCGGCAGCGGCTTCACCGCCAGCCGCTCGGCAGCGCGCAACAGTCCGAGCCCCGAGCCGATGTCAAAGCCGACGATATCGGCCCGGCTCACTTTGCCGGAACCGGTCGTCACCTCGGCGCCCATCGCTTCGGTGATCAGATAGCCGTTCGTCACGACGAGCCCGGCATCGTCGATCACCACTCCCGAGCCCTCCCGTGCAGTGCCGAGAAAGGCGGCGGTCCGCGCCTCGGCTGGGACCTCGGCATGGACGCGGACGATCGCTTCGAGCCGGTGCCCGACCTCGTCCTCTGGTTCGGCTGCAACGGCACCGGTTAGGGCAGCGACCGGCGACAGCGCCGCTAGCAGGTTGCGGAAAAACTCGACCATCCTGGGGAATTTAATTGAGTTATTACCAGGGATGCCCGTTTTGCTTGTGAGCTAACTGACTGGGCAAGGTTTGGGCACCGGTTCTGCAAGGTTATTGCACTGTCTGGACAGATT
>DATEQL010000495.1:0-2113 GCA_035272665.1 Allostellaceae bacterium | reverse complement strand
GCTGGTAGTGCTTCCCGAAAGCGTGCCGCGGTCATAGCGTCTCGCTGGGTGCTCAATCGTTCCATGCATTATGCGCATAGGGGATTTGCGCAGCCGGACGGACCTTCCGTTGTTACAAACTGTTAGCTTTTTGACACCAGTGGGGATCAGGCTGTGACATTGTGTAACCCTATGAACCCCGAGCCTAAGCTTAATAACGCTGCTGTCCCTGTCTGTTGCGGCGTCTCGGAGCACGTTGTTTCACCGCGCTCCGTGGCGGATCGGATCGCAGCCTTTCTCGACGGCAGGACCCACGGGGAAGAGCTTCTTCACGAGCTTTATGATTACATCCTCGAGGAACCTATCCCGCAGCGAATGCGGGTGCTATTAAGCAAGGGGGAAAACGAAGTCTCGACCAAATAGCCTATGGCTGGTCGGGGACGAGCGGCGGGGCCCCACCGCCGACCTCGTCCCAGATTCTGACCTCATGCGTTGGCTCGCGGATGAAGGCGAGACTGACGACAACGCCCAATGCGGCGATCGCCATGGGATAAAGCAGTCCACTCAGGGCGACGCCGGTGATTGCGGCGATCGAGGCCCCAGCCGCCGGGACCAGCCCGCCAAAGACGCCGTTCCCGACGTGATAGGGCAGCGACATCGAGGTGTAGCGGATCCGCGCCGGAAACAGCTCGACCAGAAATGCCGCGATCGGGCCATACACCATCGTCACCAGGATGATCATGTAGAACACCAGGATGGTCAGCATCACCGGGCTGTCTTTGAAGGTGCCGAGCCAGGTAAACACCGGCCAAAAGGTGATCACCGCCAGCGCGAAGCCCGAGGTCATGATGTTGCGACGGCCGATCCTGTCCGATAGTGCGCCGAACGCGACAAAGAACGGAGCGCCCAAGGTCAGTGCGATCATCATGATGACGTAAACGGTGACGTAATTGATTTTCAGAACCGCTTGCATATAGAACAGCGCGAAAAACTGGCTCGTGTACCAGACGACGCCCTCCGGCGCCGTTGCGCCGAACAAGGCGACCAGCATCAAGCTCCAATTCTTGCCGCCGCTTAGAAAGCTATCGGCCGCCGGGTTGCTTGATGCCTTGCCCTGCTCCTTGAGGCGGGCGAACAGCGGGGATTCCTCGAGCTTCAGCCGGATATACCCCGACAGCACAACGAGAATCGCAGAGAGCAGGAACGGGACGCGCCAACCCCAGTCGGCGAATGCCTGGTCGCCGAACGACAGCCGACAGATCAGGATCACCAAGAGCGCCAGGACGATCCCCATCGTCGCCGTGGTCTGGATCCAGCTCGTGTAAAAGCCGCGTTTGCCGTCGGGTGAGTGCTCGGCGATGTAGGTCGCTGCACCGCCGTATTCGCCACCCAAGGCTAGGCCCTGCAAGACGCGCATCGTGACCAGGAGGATTGGCGCGAGGGCCCCGATTACGGCATAGCCCGGCAACAGGCCGACGACAAAGGTCGCGGTGCCCATCAATACCAGTGTCAGCATGAAGGTGAATTTGCGACCGATCAGATCGCCCAAATGGCCGAAGAGGACGGCGCCGAACGGGCGAACGAGAAAGCCCGTCCAGAACACGAAAAGACTCGCGATGAAGGCGACCGTCGGGTTCAGCTCCGGCGAGAAGAAATGCTTGCTGAAAAAAAGAGCGAGCACGCCGTAGAGGTAGAAGTCGTACCACTCGATCAGCGTACCGACCGAGGACGCACCGATAATCCAAGGCAGGCTCAGCCTGCTCGTAGAAGCGCCCCCGCCGGCCGTTTCTGCGTAAACCGACATGCTCGTCTCTCCTTTGCGTGTCCTCCCGTCGCCTGAGTACACGCAAACGATAGTAACTTTCAAGCTTACCGGATTGACGGATTCGCCCGCATCTCACCGCTGATCACCTACGGGGGCAGCATGCCGCCGAGGTCGCGACCGCCGAACAAGTGCACGTGAAAATGGGGCACTTCCTGATGAGCGGCGGGTCCGCTGTTAGCAAGGACACGATACCCGCTCTCGGCCACTCCTTGCTCCCGTGCGATCTGCCCGAGGGCCCGGACCAGAGCGGCGATTTCGGCCGCCGAGGCCTTCTCGGAGAAGTCGTCGAGCGACACGTACTCCCCTTTG
>DATEQL010000494.1:0-9600 GCA_035272665.1 Allostellaceae bacterium | reverse complement strand
GACACCCTGAAGCGACCTCCAGGAGGTGAGCATGGCATTCAAGATCAGGGTAAACGGTGTAGATCGCACCGTCGATGTCGACAGTGACACCCCTCTTTTGTGGGTGCTTCGCGACGTGTTCGGCATGACCGGCACCAAGTTCGGCTGCGGCATGGCCCTCTGCGGCGCCTGCACGGTTCATTTGGACGGGGCGCCGACCCGCTCCTGTATCACGACGATCGATAGCGTCGGCAGTGCCGCGGTCACCACGATCGAAGCTATCGGGGATACGCCGGCGGGTCAGAAGATTCAAAAGGCGTGGCTCGATCTCGAAGTCGTTCAGTGTGGCTATTGCCAATCCGGCCAGATCATGTCCGCATCCGCGCTGCTGGCGACCAATCCGCACCCGAGCGATGCCGATATCGACGATGCGATGTCCGGCAACATCTGTCGCTGTGGAACCTATGTCCGCATTCGTGAAGCGATCAAGCAGGCGGCGCAGCTCTCCTCGCCCGCCGTCCAAAGAGGCTGACATGTCCTACGATCGATTTGCTCAGGACCTTGATGGGGTCGTCTCCCGCAGAGCGTTCATCAAGACTGGTGCCGCCGCGGGCGGGGGACTGTTGCTCAGTCTCAGCCTGCCAGGACTAGGCCGCGCAGCGGCGATAGGCGACGTAGGCGATTGGGCGCCGAACGCTTTCGTGCGCATTGGCCGCGATGGGCAGATTGTCCTGACCATGCCCTATGTCGAGATGGGCCAGGGCACCTATACCTCCATCCCGATGCTGATCGCCGAAGAGCTGGAGGTGGACCTGAAACAGGTGCAGCTGGAGCATGCTCCACCTAACGAAAAGCTCTACGGCAATCCCTTGCTGGGGGTGCAGGCAACCGGCAACTCGAACGCGATACGCGGGGCGTGGCAGCCGCTGCGCCAAGCCGGTGCGACTGCCAGAACCATGCTCGTGTCGGCGGCGGCAAAGCGCTGGAATGTCGATCCGGCGTCCTGCCGCGCGCAAAGCGGTGAAGTTCTTCACGCGCCGACGGGGAGGAGTGCCAAATATGGCGAACTGGCCGCCGACGCCTCCCACATGCCTGTTCCCGAAAGCGTGGTGCTCAAGCGGCCGGAGGATTTCAAGCTGATCGGCAAACCGGCCAAGCGGCTGGACGCGCCTTTCAAGGTCAACGGAACGGCGGTCTACGGCATCGACGTTCGGCCGCCGGGGGTAAAGATCGCGACCCTTGCACAATCGCCCGTCTTCGGCGGTCGTGTGAAGAACGTGGATGACGCGGCGGCCAAGGCAGTCAACGGTGTGCGTCAGATCGTGCGGCTCGACGATGCCGTCGCTGTCGTGGCCGACCATATGGGGGCTGCGAAGAAAGGGCTGGCGGCCCTGGTGATCGAATGGGACGACGGTCCGCACGCTAAGCTCAATACGGAAGATATCGCGCGCGAGCTTGACCAGGCGACGCTCAATTCGGGCCCGGTCGCGCAGAACGTCGGCGATATTGACAGGGCCATGGCGAGCGCGGTCATCAAGGTCGAGGCGACCTACCAGGTTCCGTTCCTCGCGCATGCGACGATGGAGCCGATGAACTGCACGGTTGATGTCCGCAAGGACGGCTGTGAAGTCTGGGTCGGCAGCCAGGCCCTAGCTCGAGTCCAGGCGGCGGCGGCGAAGACCGCCGGGCTGCCGTTGGACAAGGTCGTTGTCCACGATCATCTGATCGGCGGTGGCTTTGGCCGGCGTCTCGAGATCGATGGCGTCATTCGCGCCGTCCAGATCGCGCAGCATGTCGACGGTCCGGTGAAGGTCGTGTGGACCCGCGAGGAAGACATCCAGCACGATATGTACCGGCCCTATTGGTTCGACCGGATGTCTGCCGGTCTCGATGAGAAAGGAATGCCGGTCGCCTGGAACCATCGCTTCGCGGGCTCCTCGGTCATCGCCAGATGGCTACCTCCGGCATTCAACAATGGTCTCGACCCCGACACGACCGAAGGCGCGATCGATCTGGTCTATGCCCTTCCGAACATGCGCGTCGAATATTTGCGGGTGGAACCTCCGGGCATTCCGACTGCCTTCTGGCGCAGCGTCGGGCCGTCGCACAATGTCTTCGTGACCGAGAGCTTCATGGACGAATTGGCGGCGGCGGCTAAGCAAGATCCGGTCGCCTATCGGCGGGCTCTTCTCGACAAGGCGCCCCGCGCCAAAGCCGTCCTCGAGCTGGCGGCGGAAAAGGCCGGCTGGGGACAGCCCTTGCCTAAAAGGGTCGGCCGTGGCGTCGCGGTCCAGTTCGTCTTCGCGACCTATATGGCGCAGGTTGCCGAAGTCGAAGTGTCGCGGGACGGAACGGTTCGTGTCCGGCGCGTCGTCTGCGCGGTCGATTGCGGCACCGTCGTCAATCCCGATACCGTCCGGGCGCAGATCCAGAGCGCGATCATCTTCGGCGTCACGGCCGCACTCTATGGCGAGATCACCCTCAAGGACGGCCGCGTCGAGCAAACCAACTTCGATAGCTACCAAATCCTGCGCATCGATGAGGCGCCAGCCATCGAGGTCCACATCGTCCAGAGTTCGGAGCCGCCCGGCGGGATGGGTGAGGCCGGAACTTCGGCTATCGTCCCCGCAGTGACCAATGCGGTGTTTGCGGCAACCGGCAAGCGCCTGCGCAAGCTGCCGATCGACACCACCGCGTTGAAGCAGCCGGCGTGAACGAAGAGGACCCAGCACATTCCAATCTCTGCCCTGAAGGAAGGAACATGTCTGAAAGGAACAAGGCCAATACTGTCGCGTTCTACCAGAAGGCGCTCTTCGACGGCGACGTGGAGAACGCGTTCCGGATCTACGCCGGAGCCTCCTATCGCCAGCACAATCCTCTAATCGAGGACGGTATGGAGGGCGTTCGCAAGTTCGTCACCTGGATCATGGCCAATCATCCGGATGCGCATGGCGAGATCAAGCGCGTCTTCGCGGACGGAGATTACGTCATCCTCCACAGCCACTGGCACGGTCTGTCGGGCAATCTGCGCGGCGAAGCCGTCGTTGACATCTTCCGGTTGGAAGACGGCAAGATGGTCGAGCACTGGGATGTTATCCAGCCGATTCCGGAAACGGCAGCGAACAACAACACGATGTTCTGACCCGAGCTACGCATGACGAGGACCCGTGCCGCACCTGCGAGAAGGGAACCATCAAACCTAATAGCCGATCCAAGAAGATAGGAATCCTGATCAATAGTCTGGCCTGGTTACTCGTCGGAGCATGATGCGGATCATGGCGAATATATGCCCTGGATTAACTTAACGCTTCGTCGCGGTGCACTTCCAAAACCGGCCCAGCACGCCATGATGGCGAAGCTGACCGAGGTCCCCATGTGGTGGGAGAAGGTGCCGGATACCCCTGGCGCCAGGAACCATGAAGGGCTGGATCTATGAGATGGCCGAGGACGCAGACTACAATGCCGGCAGCCCAGATCATGACAGGCCGTTCTACTTTCTCGAAATACGTATCCCGATCAACCGGCTCGATCTGCTGGCAAAACAGGGGCTGATCCGCGATTTCACCCGTGTCGTGCTCGAGGCCGAAGGGTCTGACAATCGACCGGAGAACGCGCGCCGCGTCTGGGTGACGATCAACGAGCTCAAGGCGGAGGACTGGGGCATCGGCGGCCACACTGATTGGCTTCGCGACTACACCAGCGCCCTCGACGAGGTGGGAGATTACAAGGCGCCAACCTGAGCCGAGCAGCCCGAGATCTTTGTGAATGGACTAAGGGCTGCGCTTCATAACCCCTTGTTTCGCGCACATGTCGCCTAACCAAACGACTTCGTGGAGATATCGACATGACTGTCTCTATTGCCCGCCAAATCGTCCTCGCGGCCCGACCGAAGGGCAGACCGCAATTGACCGACTTCCGCCTTGAAGAAACCGCGATCCCGACGCCGGCTTCTGGGCAGCTTCTGCTCGCGGTGCAGTACCTGTCGCTCGATCCTTATATGCGCGGCCGGATGGACGACAGAAAGTCATACGCCACGCCGGTCCGGCTCGGCGATGTCATGACCGGTGAATCGGTGGCGCAAGTGCTCACTTCGAACCCCCCCGGTTATGTGGAAGGAGACATTGTCGTCGCACTAACCGGCTGGCGTACGCACGCGCTCTCGGAGGGCATCGGCCTTTACGGCACCGCCCTTCGCAAGCTCGATCCAGCCGTTGCGCCGGTCACGACCGGTCTCGGCGTGCTCGGCATGCCGGGATTCACTGCTTATGGCGGTTTGCGGGTGATCGGCAAACCGCAGCCCGGTGAAACCGTGGTTGTCGCAGCGGCGAGCGGACCTGTCGGGTCACTGCTCGGCCAGCTCGCGAAGCTCGCCGGCGCGCGGGCGGTCGGTATTGCCGGCGGCCCGGCGAAATGCGCTTTCGTCAAGGACGAACTTTGCTTCGACGCCGCGGTCAATCACCGTGCGGCCGATTTTCCAGCCCAGCTGGCGGCTGCTTGCCCAAAGGGCATCGACGTTTACTTCGAGAATGTTGGTGGAGCGACCTGGCAGGCGGTACTGCCATTGCTCAACAAATACGCGCGCGTGCCGGTAAGCGGCCTGATCGCCCAGTACAACAGTTCGGGCCCCGGCGACGGCACCGACCGACTACCGGCCACAATGCGCGAGATCCTGTCGAAGAGTCTGACAATGCGCGGATTCATAAACTCCGAATTTGCTGAACAGCACTACGCCGAATTCCTGCGCGAGGTCGGAGCGGGCGTCGCGGACGGCCGCATTCGCTATCGCGAGGACATCGTAGACGGCCTGGACAAGGCTCCTGAAGCGTTCATCGGGATGCTCGACGGGCGCAATTTCGGCAAGGTTATCGTGCGCGTCGGAGCCACTCTCCGATGACGCCGGGGATGAGCGAGCCTGGTGCATCGCCGGCCCTCCACTCTTCTCGGCAGCCGTTATCGGCGCGACGAAATCCGAGAGGCGCAAATGCCCGAACGATACCTCGAAAATTTCACCGTGGGGCAGAAATTTGGCTCCGGGCGGTGCGGGTGGGCAGGGAGCGGATCAAAACATTCGCCGCCGAAATTGATCCGCAACCAATCCACCTAGACGAGGAGGCTGCGCGCGACACGATCTTCCGGGGATTGGCCGCGAGCGGCTTGCATACGGCGGCGCGGGCGATGCGGCTGGTGGTCGAGAGCGAGTTCAAACCCGCCGGCGGGTTCGTCGGCGCCGGCGTCGACCAGTTGCGTTGGCCGCCGCCCGTGCGGCCGGGAGACGAGCTTCGCGTCGAGAGTGAAATCCTCGAGGTAAGGCCGTCAAAGTCGCATCCTCAGCAGGGGCTGCAAGGTACGGACGACAACGCTGAACCACAACTGCGAGGCCGTGTAGGTTTTCGTCGTCAGTCGGATCGTGCCGCGCCGCGACGGGTAAGAATTTCCGTCAACCAAGCGGTGCGGGCCGGCAAGGCGCCATCGACAAATTCAGCCTTCGCCAAGCCCGAAAATCGACAGCCGGGCGTGGTGTACCGATACGCAGCGGCGGGCCGTGGGAGGATGGAGATCAACCCCTCTTAGGTACTTATCCCGCTGTCTCCTGCTCTCTCTGATTCGCCTTCCGCGGCAGGGAAAAGGTTTGCAGCGAGGAAATCCACGAACACTCTGAGCTTGGGAGCGAGATGCCGGCTCGACGGCCATAGGACCCGAAGGGGTCCGGAGCGATCAGTGTAGTCGTCGAGGACGGTGACGAGTACGCCTTCACGAAGTTGCCGGGCTATGGCGAAGTCCGGCAGGTAGGCGATACCCACGCCTTGTTCCGCCATACAGATTAGCGGCTCGAGCGTACTTGCCACGGCTGTCCTGGGCAGTTCGGTCTCGATTCCGGCATGCTCGGGCCCGAGCGGCCATCGCTCGAACTTTCCGCTGGTCGGAAACTTGTGGTGCAGGCAGGCATGAGCCTTGAGGTCGTCCGGGATCAGAGGAACACCCTTGGCCGCCAGATAGGCCGGGGCCGCCACGAGGCGCCGGCGATATGTGCCCAAAGCCCGGGTCATCAAGCGCGAGTCGCCAACCTCGGCGAAGCGCACTACGGCGTCGAAGCCCTCGTCGATCACATCTACGACCCGATCGCTGAAATCGAGATCCAATATTATCTCGGGATAGGCCCGCATAAAGGCGACGAGAGTAGGCATCAGCAGCATGCCGACCAATGGCAGGCTGACACGTAGTGTGCCGCGCGGCGCCTCGTGCGTCTGCGACAGTTCAAGCTCGGCCGCTTCGATTTCAGAAAAGATGCGCCGGCAGCGTTCGAGGAATAAGGCACCTTCCGCGGTTAGTGTGATGCTGCGCGTGCTGCGATGAAAGAGGCGCACGCCGAGCCGTTCCTCCATCCGCGCCACCGCCTTGCCGATCGCCGACGACGACACGCCAAGTTGCCGTCCCGCAACCGTGAAACTTCGGGCTCCCGCCGCCTGAACGAAGGCATTCAGCGATCCCAGACTGTCCATCCGCGAACCTCCGTTTCGGACAATCGAGTCCGATATGTTTGGAACTATGGCCCATTTTTCGAGCCTCTGGGAGAGTTCATCTGTCAAGCAACGAGGAAGGAAGTCCCAGATGAATGCAACGCAGCACGCGAAGACGGCGAACGCGAAAGCGGTCGAAGAGTTAGACGTGCTGGTGGTCGGCGCCGGGTTCGCCGGCCTCTACCAGCTCGATCACCTGCGCAGGCTCGGTTATAAAGTAAAGGTATTCGAGGCCGGGTGCGACATTGGCGGCATCTGGTACTGGAACTGCTATCCGGGCGGCCGCGTCGATTCGCACGGGCCGCTGTATCAGTTCTCCAGCGAGGAGCTCTGGCGGGATTGGAACTACAGCGAGCTCTATCCCTCGTGGGAGGAGCTTCGCGCCTATTTCCACCACGTCGACAAGAAGCTTGGTCTCAGCCGTGACATCCGGTTCAGCACCCGCGTCACGGCTGCAGAATTCGACACGGATTGCGACCACTGGGTCGTGCAGGCCAGCGACGGCAGCGTGACACGGGCGAAGTTCTTCGTGCTCTGCACCGGGATCGCCGCGAAGCCATATATTGCGCCGATCGAGGGGCTGAAGGACTTCCGTGGCATTTGCCACCATACCGGCCTGTGGCCGCAGGACGGCGTAGACTTCAAGGGCAAGCGCGTCGGCGTCATCGGCACCGGGGCGAGCGGGGTGCAGGTTATCCAGGAGGTTTACCAGGACGTCGCTGAGCTCACGGTGTTCCAGCGCACGCCGAACCTGGCGCTGCCAATGCGGCAGCGGAAGCTCGACGACGAGACCAACCGGCGGATGAAAGAGACTTTTCCCGAACGCTTCCTCAAGCGCGCCGAGACCTTCGCCGGGTTTGACTATAATTTCATTCCGAAGAACGCGCTCGATGTTTCCGACCAGGAACGACTGGCGACGTACGAGGATCTGTGGAACCGAGGCGGCTTCTTCCCTTGGCTCGGCACATACCAGGACGTACTGAGCAACGAGGAGGCCAATGATACCGCCTATGCGTTCTGGCGCGACAAGGTGCGCGCGCGGATCAAAGATCCCATCGTCGCGGAGAAGCTTGCACCAATGAAGCCATTGCATCCGTTCGGCGTGAAGCGGCCGAGCCTGGAGCAGCACTACTACGAGGCGTACAATCAGCCGAACGTCCATATTGTCGACCTGCTCGAGTCCCCAATCGAATGCCTGACGCCGACGGGTGCCAAGACGAAGGACGGGGAAGTCGCGTTCGACATTCTCGTACTGGCAACGGGGTTTGATGCCGTAACGGGCGGCCTGACCAGTATGGACATTCGCGGCACGAACGGCGAGACGCTGCGGGAGAAATGGTCCAGCGGATCGCGCGCGCATCTGGGCGTGGCGAGCGCGCATTTCCCGAATCTGCTCTACATCTACGGCCCGCAAAGCCCGTCGGCGTTCTGCAACGGGCCGACCTGCGCCGAGCTGCAGGGCGACTTGGTCGTCGCGTGCATCGAGCACATGCGGCGTAACAACCTCAGCCGGATCGAGGCAAAGGCGGAAGCGGAGGAAGCCTGGCGCGATCATGTCGCCGAGCTGGTTGGTGCGACTTTGTTCCCGCGCGCGCAGTCCTGGTTCATGGGCGCCAACATCCCAGGCAAGAAGCGCGAGATGCTGGCGTACCCCGGCGGGCTGCCGCTGTACTTGCAGAAGTGCAAGGAATCCGCCGACGCCGGTTACGCCGGTTTCGTCCTGAGCCGAGGCTGAAATTTCCGGGCCAGGCGGTTAAACCCGCCGGCCGGACCCGTAAGGCCGAACTCGGGCTATGGCTGGTTTGAGATGCAATGCACCCGTTACGTGTTCGCTGCAATGCTTTTCGCCTGGCTCGGGCCAACGTTGCGGCTCACCTCGTCAGCGAGTTTGCGCCCACGCCCAGCCCCTGCCCATGCCTTGGAGGTTGGAGAGCCAAATTTACGAAGTCTTTTTGAGCCGTGCCGGGAGAACCTAAGTCAGCCATCTGAAATGATCTGACGCTTTTGCCTGCAGAGCTGCCGTTGCCATGAGCGCGGCCGCCATACCATGAAGGACTGGATCCATGAGCAACCCCGTTGTCTTGATCACAGGTGCGCTGACCGGCATCGGCCGCGCGACCGCTTTCGCTTTCGCAAAGGAAGGCGCCCGACTCGTCGTTGCCGGCCGCCGCGAGGACGCCGGCCAGCAACTTGCGGCCGAGCTTCGCCGCCTCGGCGCTGACGCCGCGTACATCAAGGCCGACGTTCAGCACGACGATGAGGTCCGCGATCTGGTCGATCAGACCGTCGCGCGCTTCGGTCGCCTGGATGCGGCCGTCAACACCGCCGGCACGGAAGGCAAGCCCGGTCCGGTGACGGAGCAGACCGCCGAGAGCTACGCCGCCACCTTCGATACCAATGTGCTCGGCACATTGCTGAGCATGAAGCACGAGCTGCGCGCGATGCAGGCCCAAGGTAGCGGCAGCATCGTCAACATCTCATCGACATACGGCCACCAGGGCGCTCGCGGCGCCTCGGTCTACGCGGCCAGCAAGCACGCCGTGGAAGGTATGACGAAGTCCGCGGCGCTCGAAGCCGCCGCCTTCGGCGTGCGCGTCAACGCCGTAGCCCCCGGTCCAACCGAGACCGCTATGCTCAACCGTTTCACCGGAACGCTGGAGAGGAAGGCAGCACTGGTATCGAGCGTGCCGCTGGGGCGCGTCGGCGCACCGGAGGAGATCGCCCGCGCGATCGTCTTCCTCGCCTCCGACAAGGCGTCCTTCGTGACCGGCCAGATTCTCACGGCTGACGGCGGAAAGACCGCCGGCTGACAGCGTTGACGTGAACAGCATGACCCGAAGGAGAACAGGATGTCTTTCCATTCCGAGAACGAGCGCAACAAGGCGGTAGTGGACGCGTTCTATCAGTTGGGCATCCAAGGTCGACTGACCGACTTCGCGCAGTATCTGGACCCAACTTCACCTGGACCGCACCCAACTATCTCCCGTGGGGAGGCACGCACACCGGCGCGGCGCTCTTTCGCGACCAAGTCCTTTCCAGTCTTCCCGAAGTGTTCGATTTCGCGCGGTTCAGCTACGTGAGTGTCATCGCCGCGGACGGCCGT
>DATEQL010000493.1:0-2892 GCA_035272665.1 Allostellaceae bacterium | reverse complement strand
GCGAACTCGTCTCGTCATGGTCGCTCCTGATACGCGGCACTCTCGCCGCTCTCAGGCAGAAACTCCACTTATCGGGCTGTCCGAATTTGGCCAGCCACCTCTGTAACGGCGGCTTTGCTGAATGTGAGCGCCTGGATGGGCTTCACAACCGCCTCTCTACTTTGGCTTTCTGCGGGGCAGGCTGTGACACTCGCTTACACGATGCCCATCTGGGCAGCGTTGCTGGCTTGGCCGATGTTGGGCGACCGGCCCAACTTACGGCAGATCGCGGCGATCGTCCTGGGCATCTGCGGCGTCGTCTCCCTGGTTGGGTTTGCCGGCCTTAACCTGGACGCCGCCAAGCGTCCCGGCGTAGCCCTCGCGCTTTCGGCAGCCGGCCTCTTTGCCTTCGGCACGGTTCTCTCCAAACGAAAGCCGATCGCTCTTCCGCGGATCGCGCTGACGGCATGGCAGGTCGGTATCGGATGCATTCCTCTAATCATCGGCGGATTGGTGTTTGAAGATGTGCATTTCGGCGCCTTACCGCTGATCGGTTGGGTCGCCCTGGCCTACACGGCACTCGTCTCGATGGGGACGTGCTATCTTCTATGGTTCGCCGCCGTTAGACGCCTCAAGCCATCCAGTGCCGCGATCGGAACCCTTCTCACGCCGGTGACCGGCGTGGCCGCATCGTGCCTCGCGCTCGGTGATCCATTGACTTTCGGCCAAGTAGTCTCGCTCGCCCTGGTTGTGGCTGGGATCATATTCGCGATCAAAAATTGAGGGGAACGACGCGGCGTGATGTTTGAACGACCAGGCTGAAAAGCTCCGCAGGCGTGAACGGTGTCCCCGCTTACGCCGACCACGCCCTCGCCGGCAACCAGGGCCGATCCGTGCAACAATATCTCCGGAATCCTTGAAAACGGACATGCCAACGGGTCTCGAGACGTCGTCATCCGGGACAGATATTTGATCCCCCGGCCCGACCAAGCCGGATGCCGCTTAACTCGACAGTGCCACTCTAAGTGTCCGTCCCGGAACTTTGCGAGTCATTAGAGTCGGTTAGCAGAGGGGGTAATAGGGGCAAAACCCCGGGCAGCGCCGATTTTTAAGCTTGCCCCGACGCGGGCGAGTACGATTCGCTCGCTGCATGTCACCGCCCTCCGATCCAACCGGTCTGCCGCGTGCCGAGCTGGAAGCTCTGGTCGTCGAACTGCTGGGCGAGGTTGCCGATCTGAAAACGATCGTGGCGGCGCAGCGTGATGAGATCGCCCGGCTGAAGGGGCTGAAGGGTCGCCCGACGATCAAGCCGAGCGGCATGGAGAAGGGAACCGAACCCAAGCGCGGTGGCAAAGGCGGCAAAGGCCGCCGTCGTGGCAAGGTGACGCCACGGGTGGCACCGGAGATCGAGGTGCTGCGGGTGGCGCCTCCGCCCGGTTCACAGTTCAAGGGCTACGAGCCCTACCAGGTGCAGGATCTGGTGATTACCGCGCGCGCGGTGCGCTACCGGCGCGAGCGCTGGCTGACGCCGGATGGCGAGACGATCGTGGCGCCGTTGCCCGGCGGCATCCGTGGTCACTTCGGCCCGCAACTGCGCCGCTTCGTGCTGATGCAGTACCACCAGGGGCAGGTGACGGTCGAGCGTCCGGTCACGTTGCTGCAGGCGATCGGCGTCAGCATCTCCAAGCGCCAGGTGATGCGCCTGCTGATCGACCGGCAGGACGACTTTCCGGACGAAACCAGCGAGGTTCTGCGTGCCGGGTTGGAGACCGCGGACTGGATCACGGTGGACGACACCGGTGCCCGTCACCGCGCCGCCAACGCCGTCTGCACGCAGATCGGCAACGACAATTTCGCCTGGTTCGGCACGACGGGCAGCAAGAGTCGGCTGAACTTCCTCGGCTTGCTGCGCGCCGGTCATACGGATTACGTGATCAACGACGCGGCACTGGACTACATGCGTGACCACGACCTGGCCGGGCGGCTCGTCCAGAAGCTGGCCATGCATGAGCGGCGGCAGTTTGCCGACGAGGACGCCTGGAAGCGGCATCTTGAGCAGCTCGGCCTGACTGGTCTGGAGGTGACCCCCGACCCTGTGCGCGTCGCCACCGAGGGCGCGCTGTGGGGGGCGGTGAATGCGCATGGTTTCCTGTGCGATGCGGTCATCGTCAGCGACGACGCCGGGCAATTCAACATCGGCCGGCACGGCCTGTGCTGGATCCACGCCGAGCGCCTGGTGCACAAGCTGGAGACGTTCACCGACAAGCAGCGTGGCGCACAGCAGTTTGTCCGCGGGCTGATCTGGTGGTTCTATGCCGACCTGAAGGCCTACAAGCTGGATCCGACGCCGCGCCGACGCCGCGAGTTGCGCGCCCGCTTCGATCGCATCTTTCGACGCCGCACGGGCTTCGCCACGCTGGATCGGCTGCTCAGGCGGCTGCACGCCAACACGGCCGAGCTGCTCATGGTGCTCGACCATCCGGACATTCCGCTGCACACCAACGGCTCGGAAAACGACATCCGCTGCCAGGTGACCAAGCGTGCCATCAGCGGCGGCACCCGCAGCGACACCGGCCGCGACTGCCGGGACGCATTCCTCGGCCTCGGCAAGACTTGCCGCAAGCTCGGCGTCGCGTTCTGGGACTACCTCGGCGCCAGGCTCGGGGTGCCCGGCTCTCCTGCGGTAAGACCGCTCGCAGACCTCATCCGCTGTCGCGGCCAGCCCGCCTGAGGGGGCGGCGGCCCCGGGGTTTTGCCCCTATTACGCGGGCAGCGGGCATGGTACAACTGCCTGGAATCGCGTAGAGATTGGGTGCTGACGCCACTCTCGACGCCCGGACAGAATCCGCCATGCCCACCGACGACGACGATACCGTCCTCCCGTTCTCTCTGCCAAGTATCGGCAAGAAGAAG
>DATEQL010000492.1:0-3019 GCA_035272665.1 Allostellaceae bacterium | reverse complement strand
GTCCGTTTCTGATGCTGTGGACGGCTCCTCCACTGGCACGTTAGTGCCATTGAAGTAGTCGCCGATGGGGCGGCTAAGATTTGGGGGAGTTGGACATGCACACGGTCGCGACGATTGGTCTCGATATTGCGAAGTCGATCTTTCAGGTCCACGGCATCGACGCGGGGGGGAACGTGGTCATTCGCCGTCAGCTCAGGCGCAGGTATGTTGTTGCGCTCTTTCAAAAGCTTCCGGCGTGTCTCGTCGGGATTGAGGCCTGCGCGACCTCGCATCATTGGTCGCGCGAGCTTCAAGCGCTCGGTCACACCGTGCGGCTGATGCCGCCGGCCTACGTGAAGCCATACGTCAAGCGGCAGAAGAACGATGCCGCCGACGCCGAGGCAATCTGCGAAGCGGTGACCAGGACGAACATGCGGTTCGTGGAGACCAAGACACCTGAGCAGCAGAGCTGCCTGATGCTCCACCGCATTCGCCATCTATTCATCCGACAGCAAACCGCCGTGATCAATTCGATCCGCGCGCATCTTGCCGAGTTCGGGATTGTGGCGCGGGTCGGACGGAATGGTGTTGAGGGCTTGCTCGATATCGTTGCCGATCCGAGCGACAGACGTGTGCCCGAGCTGGCGCGTGCGTGCCTGACTGCATTGGGTGCCCAGCTGCGCATGCTGAAAGCCCAGATCCTAGAGTTTGACCGCCGCATCATGGCCTGGCACCGATCGAACGAGACGAGCAAGCGGCTTGATGAAATCCCCGGTGTCGGGCCGGCGCTAGCCACTGCCTTGGTCGCCGGCGTTGCCAATCCGACGGCATTCCGCTCGGCCCGGCATTTCTCGGCCTGGGTTGGGCTCGTGCCCAAGCAGTACTCGAGCGGGGGCAAGGACAAGCTCGGCGGTATCAGCAAGCAAGGCGATCGCTATCTGCGGAGTCTGTTCACAGCGGGCGCGCTCGCCGTCATCCGCTACGCCAAGATTCACGGCTCCAAACACCGTCCCTGGCTCACTGCACTGTTAGCCCGTCGGCCGACCAAGGTTGCCGCGGTCGCCCTGGCGAATAAGATCGCTAGAATGGCATGGGCCATAATGGCCAAGGGCGAGCGCTACAAGGAACCCGTCGCGCTTGCGGCGTGATCGAGATCACGCTGGACGATCCAGTGTGACGTGAAGGTTGGGAGGGCGAACAGCACGTAATGCAGAGCCGATCGATCCGGCGATCAGGACAACCCACATCGTGCCAGCGCATCGTCGAATGCGGGTTTCTGAGCGGGACCTGATCCGCGGAGGGCATTATGGCCAGCGGTCAAGTGAGCCGCGCAAACAGGCCGAACACATGGCTGCACCGACCAGCACTGCAACGTGAAAAAACCCTTGCTAACCGGGAGCCGTCCACACATGGCACATCTCGGAACAGTTGATTAACGCCGTGAAGGTCCGATCATTGGGGTGGAACGGACGTGTTGGCCGCACGTTCAAAACGACGCGATTGACCCACAGCGGACATTCAGGTGCGCCATCCGCCGCTCGGGAACTCGTTCAGCCCGTATTGGGCGAGGCGACGTTGTGCCTCGGCGCCGGTCAGTCCAATGGGCGACTGAGAAGCCATTGGTAATTTTGCAGACCGATCCACGCATGTACCTATGAGCTATAACTCAAGCAAGGACACAAATTTGCCGCCGAGTCGGGGCCGTCAGCACCGGCGCCCGCGCCGCGGATCGGCCGCGCACCGGGAAGCGATCCTCCCAGATCATCGTGCGATTTGAAAACCACAGCGCGTTTCGTGGAAGACACCGTTCCTTGGGTGGGTAAACTTCTTCCGCACGGCGTTCGCGGGAGCAAGACTGAACTGGCAATCCGGGCAAGAAGCCGGCGGCCACCGGTTGCGGCTATGGGTTCGATTCGCAAGACGCATCTCGATATCCCCGAACTCTCGGATCACCCACCTGGTTTGCAAGGGCGCGTGACGCCCTTCGCTCAGTTGTTCAGCCCCGCCGAAGCGACTTGCGTACGCTCAACGTGCCCGAAGCCAACCGTTAGAGACGCCTGCACCACTCTGCACTTTTTGATGGGAAGTGCCCTTTGTTTTGAGTTCGTCGGCACCTCATTTCTGGAGTCCGAACTATGAAAACCGACCGCGCTCGAAGCTGGCTGTTCACGCCGGCAACCCGCGCCGACCACTTCGCCGCCGCCGCCGCGGCCGGCGCTGACGTTGCGATCCTGGATCTCGAGGACGCCGTCGCGCCCAAGGATAAGGCTCAGGCCCGGACCACCGCTCTCGATTACCTGGCGGATAGCCCAGTCGAAAGCGTGCTCCACGCGCTGCGTATCAACGGGCTCGACACCCGGGCGGGCGTTTCCGACCTGGACGCGCTGCTCGGATCCAGGGCTGCTCCAGACTTTCTGGTGCTGCCCAAGACGGAGACGGTCGGCCATCTTCAAATCCTCGATCGCCTGCTGACCGCGGCGGGCAGGGACATCAGGCTCATCGGCCTGATCGAGAGCGCGCGTGGTCTCGCCGCGGTGGAGGCGATCTCGACCGCGACTCCAAGGCTCGTCGGTCTGATGATGGGCGCTGCCGATATGGCGGCCGACCTCGGGGCGGCCACTGCATGGGAGCCGCTCGCCTACGCTCGCAGCCGGCTGATCGCGGCCTGCGCTCTGGCGGACGTAACGCCGATCGATTCGCCTTTCTTCGATATTCACAACGAGGCCGGCCTGAAACAGGAGATCGCTGCCGCGGTGGCGTTCGGCTTCGCCGCCAAGGCGGCCATCCACCCCACGCAGATCGACGCGATCAACGCGGCGCTTACGCCGAGTGCCGAGGCGGTGGAGAGGGCCCGCGCCATCCTCGCCGAGAACGCTAAGGGCGTCGGCACGGTCGACGGCCAAATGATCGACGAGGCGATCGCCCGCAAGGCTCGCCGCACCCTCGCCGCGGCTGGGCTCGAGGCCTGAACCTACAACCGATTCCTCAACCCGCATCCTGATGAAGGAGACAATCCGATGGAAACCATCCTGGCCGCCTA
>DATEQL010000491.1:0-2237 GCA_035272665.1 Allostellaceae bacterium | reverse complement strand
CTCAACCCGGACAAGCTGGCATTGCTCGAGCGCTGGACCGATCAGGCAGCGTTGGATGCGCATGCGAAACTGAACAGCACGCGCCCGGCATTGCGCCCCGAGCTGCGCGTCGGGGGCGGCGAGCGCGAAGACTACGAGTATCACCGGACCCGCTAGGGGAGGGCGGAATGCTCGATCTGATCGTCACCGGCGGCATTGCGGTGATGCCTGACGGCGCGCAAGCCGCGGATATCGGCATCGCCGGCGGCAAGATTGCGACCATTGGCGCGCCGGGAAGCCTGCAGTCGGTCGGCGCCGTACGGATCGTCGACGCCAGCAATCAGATCGTGATGCCGGGGGGCGTCGATCCCCATATCCATTGCAGCATGCCGATCCCGTTTCCCGGTCGCAACGAGGATCTGCTGAGCGCGTCGCCCGAGCAAGTCAGCCGCGCCGCGCTTTACGGCGGCACGACGACGTTGCTGGATTTTGCGCCATGCCCGTCGGACCAGCCGCTGCAGCAATCGATTGAATTGCGTCAACGGGAATGGGCGGGTGCCTGCTACTGCGACTATGGTTTCCATCTGCTGCTGCACGCCAAACTCTCGCAGGGCGTGCTGGGCGCATTGCCCGAAGCGATCGAAGAGGGTCATGCCTCGGTCAAAATGTTCACGACCGACATCCGGCCCAATAGGCAGGGCCGGATGGTACAGTTCGGCGACATCTGGGAGGTGTTGCAGATCCTTGCGGCCAAAGGCGGCATCGCCGCGATTCACGCCGAGGACAACGACATCGTCATGCACATGTACGAGAAGCTGATCCGCGAGGAACGCGTCGGCTTCGAGAACATGGCCGAGGTGCACAACACCTTGTCGGAGGATCTGTCGTTCAATCGGGTGATCCGACTGGCCGAGAGTGTCGAGGGTGCCGCACTCTACATGGTGCATGTCTCGGCCGCGACCGGGGTTGCGGCGATCACCCGTTCACGGGCGCAAGGCTTCCCGATCTATGGCGAGACCCTGCACCAGTATCTGCTCTACACTGCCGAGGACTACAAGCGGCCGGGCGGGCAGATGTATCACACCTATCCGTCGCTCAAATTCGCCAAGGACCAAGAGGCGCTGTGGGCGGCGACCGGCCATGGCGCGATCCAGGCTATCGCGACCGACGAGGTGTGCTGTCCGCTCAAGGTAAAGCTCCAGGGCCGGCGCATCGACGACACGACCGGCGGCAATTCCGGGGTCGAGCCGCGGCTGGCGCTGATGTACACGCATATGGTCGAGAAGCGCGGCTATAGCCTTTCCGACTTCGTCGGGCTCGTCTCGTCGAACGCGGCGCGCATCATGGGCCTTTATCCGAAGAAAGGGGCGCTGGCGATCGGCTCGGATGCCGACATCGTGCTGCTCGACCCGCGCGCCCGGAAGGTATTGCGCAAAGAGGATCTGCACGAGACCGACTACACCCCGTGGGAAGGCCACGAAGTCGCCGCTTGGCCGAGCATGACGATCCTGCGCGGCAAGGTGGTAGTCGACAACGGCTCGTTCCTGGCGAGCCCGAGCGACGGCCAGTTTTTGGCGCGCAAAATCGGCAGCGACATCCGGGCGCGGCCTGCGCTCTGACCGCGACGGCGTACGCCGATCTGATCGGGAGGATCTGGTGAGAGTTACTGCTGCGATCTGGCCGATGCTCGACTACAGCCGAGTGCCGTATCGGCTCTACCACGACGCCGAGCTTCATGCGCGCGAGCAGGAGCGGATCTTTCGTGGGCCGGTCTGGAACTTCCTCGGGCTCGCGGCCGAGATCCCCGAACCGGGAGATTTCCGGGCCAGCTATGTCGGCGACACGCCGGTCATCTTCAACCGGGACGAGGCGGGCGGGGTCAAGGCCTTCGTCAATCGCTGCGCGCATCGCGGCGCACTCGTGCGGCGCGAGCTCTTCGGCAATGCGGCCAATCACATCTGCATCTACCATCAATGGTGCTATGGGCTCGACGGCCGCTTGACCGCGATCCCGTTCCGCCGCGGCATCAGGGGGAGGGGCGGGCTCGATCCGAGCTTCGACATGGGAGCGCACGGTTTGCGCCCGCTGCGGGTCGGCAATGTCAACGGCGCGCTGTTCGGCACATTGGCCGAGGAGGCCGAGCCGCTCGAAAACTATCTCGGTCCGCCGATCCTGGAGCAGCTGCGGCGCCTCTTCGACCGGCCGGTCAAGGTGCTCGGCTACAATCGCCAGCGCATCCGCGGGAACTGGAAGCTCTA
>DATEQL010000490.1:0-7423 GCA_035272665.1 Allostellaceae bacterium | reverse complement strand
GGCTCCCGCCGGCCTGCCCTTCGTGCCGCTGCTGGACTTGCGCTGGGGCGGCCGGCGCGCTCGGATCGATCGTGGACGTCGGCTGGCCCTTGTCCTGCTGAGCGCTAGGTGCAACACCTTCATGGTTAGGCGCCGGAGCTAAAGTCACCTTGGCCCCGTCGCGCAGCCTGTCGGAGCCGTCTACGACCACCTTTTCGCCAGGCTGGAGCCCATCGAGGACCGCGATGTGTTGGCCGTCGCCAGGGCCGAGCTTCACTTGCTGGACCGCGGCGGTCTGGTCAGGCTTGACCACATAGACAAAGGCACCGGGAGCGCCGTGCTGGATCGCCGCAGTCGGCACGATGTCGGTGTCGTGCAACGTGTTGACGAGCAGCTGCACGTTGACGAACTGATTGGGAAACAGGATCTCCTGCTCGTTCTCGAATATTGCCCGCAATTTGACCGTACCGGTCGTCGTGTCGATTTGGTTGTCAACCGTTTCCAGATGCCCTTTGCCGAGTTCGGTGGTCCCGGTGCGGTCATAGGCGGTAGCCGCAAGGCTAGCGCCGGCGTGCAACTGCTTTAGAACGGCTGGCAGATTGTCCTCAGGTAATGTGAAGATCACCGAGATCGGCTGCAGTTGAGTGACGATGACGATGCCATTCGCGTCGCTCGTCTGCACGTAATTGCCCGCGTCGACCTGGCGTAGCCCGACCCGGCCGGTAACCGGCGAGACGATATGGGCATAGACGAGGTTGAGTTTTTGTGCATCGACCTGCGCCTGATCGGTCTTGATAGCGGCTTGGTCTTGGGCGACGAGCGAGACCTGCGTGTCGCGGGTCTGTGTCGCCACCGAGTTTTGCGCGACGAGCGTGTTGTACCGGACGAGGTCGAGCTGGGCATTTTTCAACAGCGCCTGGTCCTTGGCGAGCTGGCCCTCGGCTTGTTCGAGCGCGACTTGGTAGGGGCGGGGATCGATTTGAGCCAGAAAGTCTCCCTTCTTGACCATTTGACCTTCTTGGAAGGCGACCTCGGTGAGATACCCGTTGATTTGGGTCTTCACCGTAACCGTCGCGAGCGGCGTTACGGTGCCCAACCCGGTCAGTGTGACCGGCATGTTGCCCTTCTGCACCGTCGCCACTCCGACCGGCACCGGACCACCGAATTGGTTGCGGCCGCCGGTCTTCGGCTGGTTTTCAGGCCGTGGGTAATACCAGACCACCGCGCCGATGATCGCCAGAACGAGCAGTACCCAGAAAAGCCACCGCAGCCGCGACCGGCGTGACGGTCTTGACACCACGTCGGTCGGCCGGATGCCGGGGCGCTCGAATTCGAAGCGAGCGGCATCGCCATCCACTTCCGCTCGACCTCGAGGTACTAGTATTTCGCTGCGCTGGTCGTCCATGACACCCTACGGGTTACTCTTAGCAGCTTTTTGCCCGTGCGTCTCCGGGCCCGACAACTTGCGCGACCGATACAATTGGTAGTCAGCTGGTTATAGGCCTGGGGACGCCGAGACATCCCGCCAACCAGCAACCCGCTTCCGTCCGCCGCCCGCATGGTCTCAAATGGCCGTCTTGCGACAAGGGTCGAGGTAGGTGATGGCGACGAACCAGGCTCTTCTCAGCGGCGGCCAGCTCGTCGTCGCATCACTCCGCGCCCACGGTGTCGAGATGGCCTTCGGCGTCGCCGGCGAGAGCTATCTCGAAGTGCTCGATGCCTTGTTCGACGCGCCCGAAATCCGCCTCGTGACCTGCCGTCAGGAGGGCGGCGCCGCCTTCATGGCCGAGGCCTACGGCAAGCTGACCGGCAGGCCCGGGGTGCTGCTCGTGACCCGCGGTCCCGGCGCCTGCAATGCCTCGATCGGCATCCACACCGCTTTCCAGGATTCGACGCCGATGGTCGTGCTGGTCGGCCAGGTCGCGCGCCATCAGATCGATCGCGAAGCGTTTCAGGAGGTCGATTTTCGCAAGATGTTCGCGCCGCTCGCGAAATGGGTGGCGCAGATCAACATGGCGGAGCGCGTCCCGAGCTGATCAATCAGGCCTTCCAGGTGGCGACCTCCGGGCGACCGGGTCCGGTGGTTCTGGCACTGCCGGAGGACATGCTGCGCGACCGTCGCACGGCCGAAGTCGCCGGACCGTACCGCGCCGTGCGCGCCCACCCCGGAGCGGCCGATCTTGCCGAGTTGCGGCGGCTTCTCGCAGCCGCCGAACGGCCGATCATGCTGGTCGGCGGCAGCGGCTGGAGCGACGACGCCTGCCGCGATATCACAAGGTTTGCCGAGGCGAACGATCTCCCGGTCTGCTGTTCGTTCCGCCGTCAGGACATCGTCGACAACCGCCTGCCGTGTTTTGTTGGTGATCTTGGTACCGGTGCAAGCCCCTCGCTCGTGGCACGCGTCAAACAGGCTGACCTCTTGCTTACAGTGGGCGCGCGGATCGGCGAGATCACTTCGCAATCCTATTCGCTGCTCGACATTCCCGAGCCTGGCAAGGTGCTGGTCCACGTCCATGCCGCCGCCGAGGAGCTCGGCCGCGTGTTCCGACCGACGTTGGCGATCCATTCCGGCATGCCCGAATTTGCCGCCGCCGCGGCGGCGCTGGCGCCGGTGGCAGCGGGTCGGTGGTCGCGCTGGCGCGACGCAGCGCGCTCGGAATATGAGGCCGGACTTGTTCCCTCCCGGTCCGGCAGCCCGCTCGATCTCGGCAAAATCATGGGATGGCTGCGCGATCGCCTTCCCGACGATGCGATCGTGACCAGCGACGCCGGCAATTTCAGCGGTTGGCCGAACCGCTTTCTGCAGTATCGCCGGCCGGGCCGCCAACTCGGCCCGACGAGCGGCGCCATGGGATACGGCGTCCCCGCCGCGCTCGCCGCCAAGCTTGTCCATCCCGAGCGCCTCGTCGTCGGCTTTTGCGGAGATGGCGGCTTTATGATGACCGGTCAGGAGCTCGCAACCGCGACACTCGAGGGGACCGGACCGATCATTCTGGTGTTCAACAACGCGATGTACGGCACGATACGCATGCATCAGGAGCGGCGCTTCCCAGGTCGCGTCGTCGGGACGACTCTTAAAAGCCCGGATTTTCTCGCCCTCGCCCGGGCCTATCGCGTCTTTGGCGCTTCGATCTCGCGCACCGCGGAGTTCGCACCGGCCTTCGAGGAGGCCGCCGCCCGCAACCAAGCCGCGATCATCGAGCTCAAGATGGATCCGGAGATGATCACGACGCGCACGACATTATCCGAGATCCGCCGGCAAGCGGAAGCGCAGATTAGCTCCCACGCCGTTTGAGATGCGGCCCGAGGACCATCAGCGAGAAGAGCTCGAACAGCATCTGGGCGCCGACCATTGCGGTGTTGCTGGTCGCGTCGTATTGCGGCGCTATTTCGACGACATCGCCGCCGACGAGGTCGATGCCCTTAAGGCCGTGCAGGATCGCCTGCGCCTCGCGCGGGGTCAGACCGCCCGTCTCCGGTGTGCCGGTGCCCGGGGCGAAAGCCGGATCGAGGCCGTCGACATCGAACGAAACATAGGTCGGTCCGTCCCCGACGACCGCGCGCGCCTGCTCGACGACACCTTCGATGGCGAGTCGGTCGACATCCTCGATGTGCAGCACGGTCATGCCCGATTCGTAGGAGAACCCCCAGAACACCTCGGCCGGACCGCGGATGCCGATCTGGATTGTCCGCTCCGGGTCGAGCACCCCGGCGAGCACGGCCTGGCGGAACGGCCCGCCGTGATGGAACTTGGAGCCGTCGATCTCGCCCATCGTGTCGCAATGCGCGTCGATGTGGACGAGGCCGACCGGGCGGTCGTGTCCCAATGCCTGGAGGATTGGATAGGTGATCGAATGGTCGCCGCCGACTGATATCGGCCTTACGCCGGCTTTGTGGATGCGCGCGTAGAACGCCGCGATATCCTCGATCGAGCTGTCGAGGCTGAAGCGCGAGCGCAGCGGCACGTCGCCGAGGTCGGCCGCCTTGCATTCGCCGCGGGGGGCAATCCCGAGGGCGTGGTTGTAGGGGCCGATGCGCTCGACTTCGCGCACTGCCCGCGGCCCGAAGCGGGCCCCGGCACGGTTGGTGACCCCGAGATCCATCGGCACCCCGACGAGTGCCACATCGAGCCCGCCAAAATCCGGCAGGTCGGCCGCTTCCGGCCGGTAGGGCATATCCAGCAGGCTCGACAGGCCGGCATAAGGCATCGAGCGCCGGTACTCCGTGCCGAACACCAGCGACAGCGCCTTCCTGAACTCGGTCGGCGCAACCTCGGTCTCTTTGGCGCCGGTGTATTTGGCGCGCAACGCCTCGAGCTTCGCCTTGTCGAACATCGTGAGCGAGCTACCGTATCCCGCGAACGCGCGGCGGCAGCATGACCTTCCAAGGATCGGGCATCTCGCCGACCGCCACCTCGATCAGGGTGGTGCCGCGCCGCTTCAGTGCGGCGGCGAGCTCGCGGCGCAGGCCGTCCGGAGTCGTCGTGCGCACCCCAGCGGCGCCAAAGCTCTCGGCCATCTTGGGGAATTGCGGGTTCAGCAGATCGACCCCGATCAGCCGGTTGCCATAATCCTCCTTTTGCATGCGCCGGACGTTGCCGTAGGCGCCGTCGGCAAAGACGATCGCGACGATGTCGATGCCGTGCCTGACCGCGGTCGAGAGCTCCTGGACATTGTACATGAACCCGCCATCGCCCGAAACCGAGACGACCGGCAGATCGGGGCGACCGACCTTGGCGCCGAGCGCCGTGGCAAAACCGAAGCCCAATGTCCCTTGATAGCCGCTGTGAATGTAGGTGCGCGGGCGGTAGACCGGGAATGCCATCCGCCCGACATATCCGACCTGCGTCAAATCCTCGACATAGATGCCGTCCTCCGGCAGCTCGGCGCGGATCGCCTCGAGGTACTGGCACTGCGGCCCGAGCTGGTCGGCGAGGTTCGCGAGAGTGCGGGCCTTTAGTGCTTCGAGCTCGTCTTTGCGCGACGGGCGCCTGATATTGCGCCGTTCGAGCGCGTGGTGGAGGGCGGCGAGCGCCGGCTTGGCGTCGGCGACAATGCCGAGCGTCGGCCGTAGAATGCGGGTGATCTCGATGGGATCGATATCGATACGGATCAGCTTCAGGTCACGGTCGACACCCCAGCGCACCTGCGGTTGATGCAGGCGGGTGCCGACGGCCTGCACGACATCGGTCTCGCGCCAGAGCTCGTGGCCCGCGAGCGCCGGCTGGGCGAGATAGTGGCGGTCGCTGACAATGCCCTTGCCGCCGGTAAAGCTGACGACCGGCGCCTCGAGCATTTCGGCGATCGCCAGCACCTCCGCGGCCGCGCCGACGGCACCGCTGCCGACAAACAGCAACGGCTTCTTGGCGTCGGCGAGCAGTGCCGCCGCCTTGTCGATCTGTTCGGGGTCGGGCGTCGCGATGTCGGGCTGCGTGTCGGCAGCCGGCAAAACGACCTCGGTTTCGAGCGCCAGCACATCGGGCGGGATCTCGAGCCCGACCGGGCGCGGGCGGCCATCACGCAACTGGCGGAATGCCTCGTTGACCAGCTTTCCGGTCTGCGTCGGATGCTCGATCCGCGCCGCCCATTTGGTCAGCCGCTCCAGGATCCCGAGCTGATCGGGGATCTCGTGCAACAGGCCAAAGCCGCGGCCGATCAGATCGGAGGCGACCTGGCCGCTGATGCACAGCACCGGCGCGTTTGTCGCATAGGCGGTGGCGAGTGCGGCTGTGGTGTTGAGCAGACCGGGTCCCGGCACCACGGCGTAGGTGCCGACCTTGCCGCTGGCGCGGGCATAGCCAAAGGCCATGTAGGCGGCGCCCTGCTCGTGGCGTGTATGGATCACCCGGAGCGCTTCGCCAGCGTCGTAGAAGGCGACAAACAGCGCGTCGTTCTGCACCCCGGGTAGCGCAAAGATCGTATCCACCCCATGCCGGCGCAGCATCTCGACCAGTGCGCCTCCGCCCGTCATTCTCGCCATCGCTCCCTCCGCCGTTATTCGAATTCGTACCAGTAGGCGCCACCCTGCCGGACGATCCGCCCGACCGTTGGCGCCGGGAAGTGCGCGGGCAGCAGGCGGGTGCCCCGGTCCGCATGCTCCTCGATCAGCCGTGTGCGCGTCTTGCGCGATAGTTCCCGATCGGTGCAAGCGAGGGTCGACCATTCCGGCTTCAACAGCTGCAGCGGGTGGTGGATGACGTCCCCCATGAAGACGCCGGTCTGGTCGCCCGAGCGGGCGTGGATCACGACGTTCCCCGGTGTGTGGCCGGGCGCACCTTCGAACCACAGCCCGTCCTCGAAAGCATAATCGTCGTCGACCAGCACCGATTGCCCGGTGCGCACCACCGGCAGGACGCTGTCCTCGAAGGCGCGGCGATGCGGCGTGTCCTCCCCGCGCTGTTGCACCTCCTGCCAATGCGCGAACTCGCGGCGGGCCATAACGTAGCGCGCGTTGGGGAAGGTCGGGACCCAGGTGCCGTTTTCGAGCCTGGTGTTCCAGCCGACATGGTCCCAATGCAGGTGCGTGCACATGACATAGTCGACATCTTCGGGCTTGACCCCGACGCGGGCGAGATCGGCGAGATAGGGAGTCTGCATTCGATGGAATTGCGGCCGCGTCGGACGCTCCTTGTCGTTGCCGAGGCAGGAATCGATCAGGATCGTGTGATGCCCTGTCTTGACGACAAAGGTGTGAAAGCTGAAGACGAGCCTGCCGCTCGCCGGTTCGATCAGCCGGGGTCCAAGAAGATCGGCGTTTGCCCGCACGACCTCGGGGGCGAAATCGGGAAAGAACTCCGCCGGGGTCAGGAACGGCCCCTCGAACTCGGCCACGCGGTGAACTTCGAAATCGCCGATGCGCGTCGACTGCATCTCTCCCTCCGCTTTCGTCAGACCGAAAAGGTACGCCGACACGGTGCCGGGGTCGATAGGGCCTGCGCCGGCTCCCTTCGCTTTCCCTGCCGCTCAGGGTAACTCAGGGAAAAGATTTATCTGGGCTCGCTCCGAATCGAAAAGTCGTTTCTTGCCAAAAGCTTGCGCACGACTCTCTGGTCGAATCGACGGCGCGGCAGGGAAACGGCAGGGAAGCCCGAAAACCGCCGGATCGCCGTTTGGCATCGATTGCTTCAGTGCTATCATGTTAATAAAACAATTATAATTTCGCATGGCTCCGTCATATGAGACGGAACTTCGCGTCGGCAAGCGGGCGGCAGGTGTCGTCTGCGCCGCGCGGGTGGAAGGGACATCTTAGTGTCCGAATCTTAATTCGTATAGGTTGTATTTGATCTGTATAGATCGTCTTATGATCAAGCCAATCTCCTAATGAGGAGCTGCACGGAGGCGATGTAAACCCAGGCTTTGGCGCTGGCGATCGAAGCTTCGAAATCTTTGGCCAGACGGCGGTTTCGATTGAGCCAAGCGAGGGTTCGTTCAACGACCCATCGCCG
>DATEQL010000489.1:0-4166 GCA_035272665.1 Allostellaceae bacterium | reverse complement strand
CCGCTCACCGCTACTTACGTCATGCCACCGCGACACCAGCCTTGCGAGGTTCGGGCGGTGTTCGAGAAACCAATGCGCTCGGGCGCTGAACCTCCGCAGTTGAGTGAAAACCGGAGCATCGAGGACCTCGACGGCAAAGAGGGGGATCAGCCCGACTATCGAGCGCACCCGCCATGGAATTCGCTCCCCGTTGGGGAGGTGCGCGACATCGTAATAGAATTCGTCCTCCTCGTCCCACAAGCCGATCCCGTCGCCGCCGATATTGGTCATGGCTTCGGCAATATAGAGAAAATGCTCGAAAAATTTGGAGGCGATGTCTTCATACACGTGATCCTTGAGCGCCAGCTCGAGCCCAATGCGCATTAGGTTGAGCGTGTACATCGCCATCCACGCAGTGCCATCGGCCTGGTTGATGTGACCTCCGCTCGGCAGCGCTTCGTTCCGGTCGAATATGCCGATGTTGTCGAGCCCGAGAAACCCGCCCTGAAAAATATTCCTGCCCTCGACGTCCTTGCGGTTTACCCACCAGGTGAAGTTGAGCATGAGTTTGTGGAAGACGCGTTCGAGAAAATCCCGGTCGCCCTCGCCGCCGCGGTGCTCGCGATCGATCTCGTAAACACGCCACGCCGCCCAGGCATGCACCGGGGGATTGACGTCGCCGAATGCCCATTCATAAGCCGGCAGCTGGCCATTGGGGTGCATGTACCAGTCGCGCGTCAGCAGCAGCAGCTGGGTTTTGGCGAAGCTCGGATCGATCAGTGCCAGGGCGACGGCGTGAAAGGCGAGATCCCAGGCGGCGTACCACGGGTATTCCCACTTGTCCGGCATCAGGATGATGTCGGCGTTGTTCAGATGCGTCCAGTCGGAATTGCGTCCGTGCCGCCGCGCCGCCGGCGGCGGGGGCTGCAGCGGATCGCCGTTCAGCCATTCGGGAATATCGGTGTAATAGAACTGCTTTGACCACAGCATGCCGGCAAGCGCCTGGCGCTGTACCAGTCGCGCATCGGGGTCGGTGATGTCCTGCTGCAGCTCCGCATAGAATTCGTCGGCTTCGGCGCGGCGCTGATCAAATACCCGGTCAAAATCATCGAGACCGGAGGCGTGCCCGACGAGGCGCAGCCGCGCACGCAACCGGCCGCTTTCTTCGGGCGGCAGACTCAGCCGATAATGCGCCGCGGCTTTGGTGCCCCGAGGATCCGGGTTCACGGCCCCTATGTCGCCATTCACGACATAGTCGTTGATGCCGTCCTTGAAGTGGTGGCCGGGCGCGCTGATTCCGCACAGCCGCCTTATATTCGTCTCGTTTTGACAAAACAGGAATTCCGGCCGGCCATCAAAGTGTAGCCGTAGGTGCGGCAAATGCGGGTGATCAACAGAGATACAATTTTCCTCACGTGCAACCAGCTGCGGCCTCATCGAATCAGGCTGCCACGACCAGGTGTTGCGAGCCCAGAGCTGCGGCAGCACGTGTAATATGGCCAGTTCGGCCGCACGGTTATGAACCGTTACCTGCATTAGGATGTCGTCGGCATCAGCCTTTGCGTATTCGATCTCGATGTCGAAATAGCGGTTGTCGGCAAAGACGCCGGTGTCGATCAGCTCGAACTCCGGCTCCTCTCTCCCGCGGCGGCGGTTCTCCTCGACCAGCCAACTATAAGGGAAGGCGGCTTGCGGATACTTATAGAGCATCCGCATGTACGAGTGGGTCGGTGTGCCATCGAGGTAATAGTACAGCTCTTTGACGTCTTCGCCGTGATTCCCTTCCGAATTGGTCAGTCCGAACAACCGCTCTTTCAGGATCGGGTCGCGTCCGTTCCACAGTGCAAGGCCGAGACACAAAAGCAGCCTGTCATCGCCAAAGCCGCCGATCCCATCCTCACCCCAGCGATAGGCCCGACTGCGAGCATGATCGTGCGGAAAATATTCCCAAGCCGTGCCGTATTCGCTGTAATCCTCGCGCACCGTTCCCCACTGGCGCTCGCTGAGATAAGGTCCCCATCGCCGCCAGTGGACACCCTGGCGTATTTCTTCCAGACGCGAAGCTTCCGCGGTACGGGTAGCTGTCGCGCGCAACCCCGTCTTTGCTGACGTCGCCATCGGTTCCGTCCCTCCTGGAGCACCGACCTAGCCTATTACGTCGGGTCCGCGACGGCCAATCCCCTTTACCCCGGCGGGTTCCGGAATCGCCCGTTTCGCCTGCTCGAGGCGCCACCACGCCTCGATCAAGCAGGCAACCGACCAGGCCTGCGACGGAGCCCCGACCGGAAGATGCGGGGGTGCCGCCTCGAAAACCTCGCTGGATCGTGCCGAGCCCGACATCGAAAAGATGGTCGCGTATTGCGGTGAGCCGGCGGCAACGCGAGATCGGCATCGCCATAGACGCGATATTCTGCCAGGACGTAATGGCCGATCAGCCAGGCCCAGACGGTGCCCTGATGATAGGCGCCGTCGCGATGCCGGGGATCGCCGCGATAATTCGGCTGGTAGTCGGGATGCTCGGCCGACAGCGAGCGCAATCCGTACGAGGTCAGCAACCGGCGCCTGCATAACTCAACCACCTGCGCCTGCAGGGCCGGCGCGAGCGGGCTGTGCGGGAGGCTAACCGCAAGGATCTGGTTCGGCCGGATCGACCCGTCATTCCCGGACGGGCCATCGATCACGTCATAGAGCCCGCCCGTCCGCTCGTCGCCGAAACGGGCGAACCCGGCGCGCACCCGCTCGGCAAGCCGCCGATAGGTGTCCATCGGGCGGTCCAACACCCGGGCGAAACCTGTCATGATGCACAGCGCGTTGTACCATAACGCATTGATCTCGACCGGCTTGCCGATGCGCGGCGTTACCACCCAGTCGCCGACTTTGGCATCCATCCAGGTGAGCTGCACGCCGGGTTCGCCGGCGCTGAGCAGCCCGTCCTGCGGGTCCACATGGATGCCGTAGCGTGTGCCCCGGAAATGCCATTCGACAATCTCGGCGAGGATCGGGAAAACTTTGGCAAGGCTCTCGCGATCGCCACTGACCTCGATATAAGCGCGCCACGCCTCGAAGAACCACAGGGCTGCATCGACGGTGTTGTAATCGGGCTTGTCGCCGGCGCCGGGAAAGACATTCGGCAGCATGCCGCGATCGACCAAGCGCGCGAAGGTCAGCAGGATATCGCGCGCCCATTCCTGGCGACCGGTGGCCAATGTCAGCCCGGGCAGGCCGACCATCGTGTCGCGTCCCCAATTCGCCGAACCAGGGATAGCCGGCGATCACCGACTTGCCTTCGAGTCGGTCCGGCAGACGCCGGGCGAAGATGAAGCTGTCGGCGGCGAGCAAGAGCTGGGCGATCCAATGCGGGGCTGCCGTCATCTCAGGGACATGTCCCGCCGCCTGGTCGAGAACCTCGCGCTGCCACAGCTGCCGGCGCTGCAACGCGGCCTCCAGATCGCGGGAGGGATCGGGCTCCAAGCTGCCGACGACGCCGGTCCACCGGCCGGGCAACAGCTCGAGCCGGGCCTCGGCGATCTGCAGGTGATTGTCGCGATCATATAGTCCGCGCTCGTGCTCCACCGGCAGGTCGAAATTCTCGATCCATTGTCGGGTCGGAGTAATGACGCCATGGCAGGCGCGGGAAGTCAGGGCAAAGGCGTGCTGGCGCACCCGCAGCCCTGCTTCGTCGGCCTCCACCTGCGGGTCGATATCGCCGATCGTGGTCTGGCTATGATGGTCACGATCATTGATCAGCAGCCGGACACGCAGAGAGAAGGGGGACGAGCGCAGTTCGGGGCTCGCCAGAAGGCGCCAGGCGACATGGGTCGTGTTGGCTCCCTGTTCGAGCCAGACGCGCGCTTCGATACGGATCAGTCCGATGGCGAACAGCCAGACGGGGATCGCGCCATCGAGATGAAAGGCTTCGAGGTGGACATGACCAGCCGGGCTGATTGCGCCGCTACCCCAGCGATTGGTGAAGAGCGGCCAGCTCGCCTCGCCATCGATGAGGTCGGCATCGGCCTTGGCCCAGACAAGCCTGCGGCCGAGCGGCGGCTCGACGGGCGCGATCAGCAGCCCGTGATAGCGCCGGGTCAGGCTGCCGGCGACGGTGCCGCCGGCATAGGCGCCGAGCCCATTGGCAAGCCACCACTCGCGGCGCTCCGCCTGCTGCAGATCGCCGCAGATGGCACGGC
>DATEQL010000488.1:0-4769 GCA_035272665.1 Allostellaceae bacterium | reverse complement strand
GCTCGCCCTATCACCAGGACAGCGCGCTGTTCCCGTTCATCGACCAGCTCGGTCGGGCATCGGTCTTCGCGCGCGACGATCCGCCCTCGGCCAGGCTGGAAAAGCTCGAAGCCTTGCTCGCCCTCGCCGCACCGCGGGACGAGGATATAGCGCTCCTCGCCGATCTGATGTCATTGCCGGCTTCGGAGCGCCACAGGCTGCCGAACCTCAGCGCGCAGCGCAAAAAGGAGCTGACCCTGGAGGCGCTGATCCGCCGGCTCGAAGGATTGGCGCGCCGGCAGCCGCTGGTCGTCGTCTTCGAGGACGCGCATTGGATCGACCCGACTTCGCGCGAGCTCCTCGACCTCACGGTCGAGCGGATCGGTAACCTGCCGGTGCTACTGATCGTGACGTTCCGCCCCGAGTTCCAGCCGCCCTGGACCGGCCAGCCGCAGGTGACGATGCTGGCGCTCAATCGCTTGGACCGGCGCGACCGCATCGCATTGGTTTCCCAGACCGCCAGCGGCGAGGGATTGCCGGATGAGGTCGTCACCCAGATCGCCGATCGCACCGACGGCGTGCCACTGTTTGTTGAGGAACTGACCAAGAGCGTGGTGGAGGGCGGTGTGACGCCGCTCGGGATCCCGACGAGTTTGCACGACTCGCTCATGGCGCGGCTCGATCGCTTGGGTTCGGTCAGGCGGGTGGCGCAGATTGGTGCAGCAGTCGGACGCGAATTTTCGTACGAACTGTTGCATGCCGTTTCCCGTCTACCCGAAGACGATTTGCAAGCCGCTCTCGGCCGGCTCGTTACTTCCGAGATGATATTTCAGCGCGGCACGCTGCCCAATGCCATCTACAGCTTCAAGCACACATTGGTGCAAGACGCGGCGCACGGCAGCTTGCTGCGCAGCACTCGGCAGCAACTGCACGCGCGGATCGCCGAAGCGCTCGAAACCCATTCACCTGAGCTGATGGATACCCAGCCCGGGCTCTTCGCCCAGCACTATGCCGAGGCCGGGCTTGTCGAAAAGTCCGTCGCCTACTGGGAAAAGGCCGGTCGGAGATCAGCCGCCTGCTCGGCTATGGTGGAAGCGGTTGCGCAATTTCACAAAGGGCTGGATCAGCTGGCGTTATTGCCGCACAACCCCGAGCGCTGGCGCCAGGAGCTTGAATTTTGGAGTGCTCTGGGCGCGGTGTTGCAAGCCCTCAGGGGATCCGCTGCGTCGGAAGCCGGTCATGCGTTCGCTCGTGCACGGGAGCTGTGGGAGCAACTGGGTTCTCCCTCGGAATTCCTCCGTATTCCCTATGGGCAATCGGTATTTCACATGAACCGTGGGGAACTCGATTTGGCGCTTCGCGTAGACGAAGATTTGTTGCGCCTCAGCGATCAGCGCGACAATTCTGGAGGCCTCGTTCTCGGGCACCTTTCCTCCGGACGAACGCTGTTTTTTGCCGGCAGGTTTGCGCCATCCCGATCACACTTGACGGAAGTCCCTACGCTTTACGATCCAACCTCCCACGGAGCGCTTGTCCATCAGGCAAGTCTGCACCCGCAGGTGGTAGCACACGCGGTTCTAGGGAATGTCCTCTTCTGTCTGGGTTATCCCGACGGCGCGCTGGCACAGAGCAGTGCAGCTGTTGCGGAGGCTCAGAAATTGGGTCATCCGCCGTCTTTAGCTGTGAGCTTGGCGATCGGCGCCAGGGTGCTTTCGCTCCTCGGATACAATGCCATCCTCGGTGAGTGGGTAGACCAGCTCGTTGCAGTAACGACCGCGCAGGGTTTCGCCTACTGGGGGGCACAGGGGACGATCTATAACGGGTGGGTCAAGGTCAAAAATGGGGACGTGGCAGAGGGACTGTCTCTCCTGCGCAGCGGTTTAACTGCTTACCGCTCCACCGGGGCGCAGGGAAATATGCCTTATCATATTGCCTTATTGGTCGGGGCGTGTGAGGTCGCAGAGCAGGTCGAAGAGGGCCTATCGCTGTTGGACGAGGCCTTGCAGATCGTGGAAGAGACAGGGGAGCGCTGGCTCGCCGCGGAGTTGAACAGGCACAAAGGCGAATTGCTGTTGCGTCTGGGGAACACGGAGACCGCTGAGGCACTGTATCGCAAAGCCTTGAGCATCGCCCGGGAGCAGGAGGCCAGGCTCCGGGAGTTGCGCGCCGCCGCGAGCCTCGCCCGGCTCTGCCGTGACCAGGGCCGCCACGCCGAAGCCCGCGACCTTCTCGCCCCGGTCTACAACTGGTTCACGGAGGGCTTCGACATGCCGGATCTCAAAGGCGCGAAGGCGCTCCTCGACGAACTGCAATGACGGAGGTTGAAGCAATGAGCCAAGATTTTGCTGGGAAAGTCGCCCTCGTCACCGGCGGTGGGAACGGGATCGGCGCGGCGACCTGTCGCGCTTTCGCCGCCGCGGGCGCGCGGGTAGCGGTTCTCGATCGCGATGCGGCGGCGGCCGAGGCGGTCGCGGCCGAGATTACCGGCCGCAACGGCCACGCCGCGGCACACGCGCTCGATGTTGCCGATCGCGACGCTTTCGCCAGATTGACCGAGGGGATAACCGAGGCCTGGGGCGGCATCGACATCCTCGTCAACGGCGCCGGCACGACTGTGCGGCGAATGATCGGCGAGATGAGTGCAGAGGATTGGGATCGGGTCATCGCCGTCAACCTGACCGGCGCCTTCAACGGGATCCAAGCGGTGCTGCCGCACATGCGAGCGCGCGGCGGCGGCGCCATCGTCAACGTCGCCTCGATCGCCGGGCAGCGCATTTCGTTCGGCGGCACCGCGAACTATACGGCCTCTAAGGCGGGGCTCCTCGGCTTGACACGCCACGCGGCCTATGAGCTCGCACCCGACGGGATCCGGGTCAACGCCGTCTGCGCGGGTCCGACCGCGACCGGGTTCGGCGGCACGATGCCGTCCGAGGAAACGAAGGCGGTGCGGGCGCGCAAGATCCCGTTGGGCCGCATGTGCGAACCCGAGGACATCGCCGACCCCATCCTGTTCCTGGCGGGTGACGCGGCGCGCATGATCACCGGCGTGGCGCTGACCGTCGATGGCGGTGTGCTGGTCAAAAACGACGTTCCGTATGAGGAATATTTCCGCCGTCGATAGCGCCTCGACCCGTTCCCTCACCCGTCCCCACCCTGACCCTCCCCCGCTTGCGGGGGAGGGAAGGGGAGGGGGCAAGCGGGAGAGGGTCAGGGAGAGGGCGGCAGTTGCCTGGCTGAAGACGCCGTCGGGAGGTGTGGCGGTTCTGATCCTGACGACGTTCCTGGCCAGGCTGTTGTTTGCTGCTTCTCTCGGTCTCGGCATCGACGAGAGCTATATGGTCGCCGCCGGCCGCAAACTGCAGCTCAGCTATTTCGACCATCCGCCGATCGCCTGGTGGATGACGTGGGGGATCGCGCACCTGACCGGCAGCGAAAGTGCCATCGTCGTGCGGCTGCCGTTTATCGCGCTCTTCGCGCTGACGACATTCCTGATCTACCGCGTGACGGCGGCGCTGTTCAATGCAGAGGCCGGGTTGTGGGCGGCGGTCGTGCTGAATGCGGCTCCGGTCCTCGGAATTACCGCGGGTACGTGGGTTTTGCCCGACGGCCCGCTCTTCGCAGCCCTGCTCGGCACCACGGCCTGCCTGATCACGGCACTGCGTTCGCAGGGCCGCGCGGCCTGGGCTTGGTGGTTGGCATCCGGCGCCTGCGCGGGTCTGGCACTTTGTTCCAAATATTCGGCCGTGTTGACCTTGTTGGGCGCCGCCGCGTTCCTGATGACCGAGCCGACCGGCCGTCGTTGGCTGATGCGGCCGCAGCCTTACATCGCCGGGGTCACTGCGTTGGTTATCTTCCTGCCGGTGCTGATCTGGAATGCCCGGCACGGATGGATCTCGTTCGCGTTCCAGGGAGGACGGGCCGGGGGTTCGGTCCATCCGTTCGGACCGATGTTGGCGATCGCCGGCCAAGCCGCGTTTCTCCTCCCCTGGATATGGGCGCCCTTGGTGTGGTGCGGGTTCCTGGCGTTGCGCCGCGGGCCCGCCAACCCAGAACACTGGTTGCTCGTCTGTCTCGCGGCACCGCCGATTCTCGTCTTCACCGTGGCCGCGCTGTGGGGCAACGCTCTCTTTCACTGGGCAGCACCGGGCTATCTGATGCTGTTGCCTCTGCTGGGCGACGCCATTGCCCGTCGCCGGCAAGCCAGCCGGCTGGTGCGGATCTGGCTCGGAGCCACCGCCACCTTCGTCGCCCTCGGGGTGATCTTTGTCGCGAGCGAGGTCCGCTTCAACTGGCTGCCCGGCCTGATCGAGGATTTTCCGGTCGGCAGAGACCCGAGCCTCGATGTGGTGGATTGGACCTCGCTGCGGGCGGAGCTCGAGAGTAGGGGGCTTATCGACAGACCCGGGTTCGTGGTCGCGACCCTGAAGTGGCACGAAGCCGGCAAGATCGATTACGCGCTCGGCGGTCGGATCCCGGTTATCTGTCTCGGCTCGGATGCGCGGCAATACGGTCTAATCACGCGTCCCGATGATTACGCCGGTGCCGATGTGCTCATTGTGGCCCCGCGGCGCTCGTTCGCCCAGATCAGCGGCCAATTCCGGTTCCGGTTCGACTCGATCGAACCCATTGCGCCGGCTACAGTCACGCATGCCGGGAGTCGGGCGATGGAATTACCGCTGTTCATCGGCCATCGACTGCACAAGTCGGATCAGTAGTGCTGACCTTCCTACTTGACTGCCGCTCCCTGGCGTCCGGTGCTATTCTAGCCCGATGACGCCGAAGAATCGCGC
>DATEQL010000487.1:0-7176 GCA_035272665.1 Allostellaceae bacterium | reverse complement strand
GGTTTTTGCCTGCAGTTGCGTCGGCTGCACATCATTAACTGCGAGTTTCGCGGCGGTATGCCCTTCGGTTTTTGGTCAATGTTGGAAAAACGTGGCCTTGTATGCAGGTCGCTCTTTTGGCTTGGTCGGCGACGGTGATTTAAGGTTCATGCCGTGGGAGCGGGTGAGCCCAGCGATCGCACGGTCGCGGTCCGCTTGTGTTGCCGTGATGCGACACGGGGGGTGCGCCACCTGAAGCCTACGACCCCGCCAGCGCGGGCTCGCGCTTGCCGGGTCCTCGGCGCGGTGACGAACCACCTGGCTCGCGCGAGGCCGCCATCGGCGGCTACGAGGCTATGGTCAAAGCGGCTGATCGCATCGCGGATGTCTACGACGCCGTCGCCGCGCTGATCGGCGCGCATATCGCGTTCGTGGAAAGCGGACGCGCGCCTGGGACATGGCGTTCTACGCGGTTCCGTTCCGGGCGGGCGACCGCGTCATCACCGCGCGGACCGAGTACCTGTCGAACCATCTCGCCTTCCTGCAGATGAAG
The DNA here is from genome assembly GCA_035272665.1 of Allostellaceae bacterium. Taxonomy (GTDB): domain Bacteria; phylum Pseudomonadota; class Alphaproteobacteria; order ATCC43930; family CGMCC-115725; genus AP-15. Next base: position 6,644 of record DATEQL010000487.1, on the reverse strand, counting down.
GCGCGCGTCGGGATCGCGATCGACGTGGTCGAGGACGACGCGTCGGGGCAGCTCGACCTCAAGGCACTCGAGTGCGCGATCGGTCCGCGCACAAGGCTGATCGCGATCACGCACGTGCCCACGCAAGGCGGGCTCGTCAATCCGACGGCCGAGGTCGGCCATATCGCCGCGCGCCACGGCTCCCTCTATCTGCTCGATGCCTGCCAGTCGGTCGGCCAGCTCGCGGTCGATGTGCGGCAGATCGGCTGCCACATACTCTCGGCCCCGGGCCGCAAGTATCTGCGCGGGGCCCCCGGCACGGGCTTCCTCTGCGTGCGGCGTGACACGATCGGGATGCTCGAGCCGCCGTTCATCGATCTCGAGGCCGCCTCCTGGGTCAACGCCAACACCTACCTCGTCCGCGGCGACGCGCGCCGGTTCCAAAACTGGGAGCGATCGGTCGCCGGCCAGATCGGCCTGGGCGCCGCCGCCCGTTATGCGAGGCGGGTGGGCATCGACGCGGTCGAAGCACGGGTCAAGGCGCTCGGTGCGCTGCTGCGGCGGGAGCTCGCGAAGCGACCCGGTATCAGCGTGCACGATCTTGGCGTGGAGCAGCGCGGGATCGTCACCATTCTCAAGGACGGCGAAGCGCCGGGCAAGACGCGCGACCGGCTGCGCCATGAACATCAACGTCCACGTGCCCCGCTCGCCGCGCGCGCCGGCACTCGATCTGCCCGCACGTGGATTGGACGCGCTCGTCCGCGCCAACGTGCACTACTACAACGACGAGACCGAGGTGGACCGCTTGGTTCGGGCAGTGGCGGGCTAGACTCTCCTCTAGCCACGGAGGTCTGAAAGCCCGGGTTCGACCCTAAGCCGACCTTCACTCGCCGGCCAGGTCCCAGGGCACGCCTGGACAGGATTGGTGACGCGGCCCGTCCCCGTCTGATACGATTTGTTATTTGGTTAAGCGGGTTCGGCCAGGCGTACGTTTGGGCAGGGCGCGATGGTTTCAGGTCGATGGTGGCTGACGTTCCTCGCCGTGGTCGTAGCTGGAACGGCACTCCATGCGCAGGAGATCAACTGGCAAGAAGCGGTGGCACGGCTCGCGCGGGAGCGCGCGCAGGTCGAGATTTGCGCGAGCGTTCTCAAGAAACACGGCAATCCCACAGCTATCGAGCGCGGCTCGATCAGCTATGGCGAGGCCAAGGCCGAGTACGACGGGATAATTGCCGGGCTCAGTGTCGCTCTTGCCCGCAACGAGCAGCCAGCCAGCCTTCCTGATCTGCAGGGGCGATTGCAACGCGGCTTCGAGAAACGTGAAGCATTCTGCCAAAGCGCGCGGTCGTTGATCCCCCAAAGCGGGGGCGATAAGGGCGTGATTGAAGAGATTGTGAGCGGTACCGTTGGACCGCTCGTCCAGGCGGTCCAGGCGATCTATTTCAGAGCCAAAGACGACGACTTGCTCACCCGCAAGACGATCCAGACCCAGTTGGAAGCAACATTATGGCCTACCTTCGTCTCGGTTTCGCCATCGCCGTAAGTCTGCTGCTGTTCGCTGTACCGGCGCTGGCGGCTGACCAGTCCTCGGCCCCGACGCCGGCGTTCTATGACCGGCCGGTGTTGGTCATCGACCCAGGCATGCACACAAACCAGATCTGGAGCGCGGCCGCTGATGTCGAGGGCCGTTGGGCGGTGACCGGCTCGGACGACAAGACGGCACGAGTCTGGTCGCTGCCCGATGGGGCGCTGGTGCGGACCATTCGCCTGCCTGCTGGGCCAGGGAACGTCGGCAAAGCAAACTCCGTGGCGATGAGCCCGGACGGCGCCCTGATCGCTGTCGGTGGATGGACCCGACAAACCAGCGCTGACCCGCAGGAGCAGATCTATCTTTTCGACCGTGCGAGCGGCGCCCTGCGCCGACGGATCGAGGGCGTATCGCTCCCTGCTCTCCGCCTCACTTTCTCGACGGATGGTCGCCTTCTCGCGGCAATGACGGGCGACAAGGGGCTGCGCATCTACGCCGGCGATAGGGACTGGGCTGAGGTTGCCCGTGATACCCACTATAGTTGGGCGAGTACGGCGCTGCCTTCGCGCCTGACGGAAGGCTGACAACAACGGAATTTGAGGGCAAAATAAGGCTCTATCCCGACGCCCTCATTGGCGATATCCGCCCAACAACCACGATTTCGGCACCGGTGCGACACATCCCACGGCCTCGCCTTTCATCCGGCCGGCGACCGCTTTGTCCTGGGCGCCGAGTTTTCGTTGACGGCCTTCGATGCAAGCGGGACACAACTCTGGAGGCGTCCGGTTCCGGGCATCGTCTGGGCGGTCAATATCACCGGCGACGGCAGGCTTGTCGTGGCGGCGTATGGAGACGGCACGATCCGCTGGCATAGGATGACAGACGGGGTCGAACTGCTGGCGTTCATGCCGCTGCCGGACCGGACCAACTGGGTCGCCTGGACGCCCGAGGGCTTCTACGCGGCCACCGCCGCAGCGCAGGGCGTCCTACGCTGGCACGTCAACCGCGGCTGGGATCCGGCAGATAGTGTGGCCATCGAAGATATCCCTGGCTCGTTTCGGCCGGCCGTGTTGCCGTTAGTGTTGCAAGAGATGGAGACGCCACGCGCGCTCGGCCTGGCCGCTCTCGCCGAGCACAATCGGGAGATCATGATCCGGACCAACAGCCGGCTGCCGCCAGGGATCACGCTTCATCTGCTCGCGATCGGCATTAGCGCCTACAACGAGGACTACGCGAAGAACCTGCGGCTCCAGTACGCTGACCGCGACGCACGTGATCTGGCGAGCGCGATTGCGGGCACGCAGGGGAGCCTCTACGCTGATGTGAAACCGCAGGTGCTGTTGGACAAGGATGCCAACAAGGGCGGCATTCTTCGGGCGCTCAAGACGATGCGGGCCGGCATGGAAGCGGGCGGTGGCGACGACCTCGCGGTCGTGCACTTCTCTGGCCATGGGCGCTGGTCGACGGCAAGCTGTATTTGCTGCCGTACGGGGTCGATGCGCGCGATGACGTGGGCATTCAGACGAGTGGGCTGTCGATCGACGAGTTGAGGGGTGAGCTGCTAGAGCTTGCGAAACACGGCCGGGTGCTGGTCCTTCTGGATGCTTGCCACTCAGGGGCGACAACCATGAATGGGGCGGCGGTGGCGATGGACTCGCCGCGGCGAACGTGACGGTGCTCACTTCTTCGAGCGGCAGCCAAGTTTCGCGCGAGGATGCCGCGTGGCAGCACGGCGCTTTTACCGAGGCGCTGCTCGACGCGTTCAACGATCCCGCGGCCGACATCAACCACAACAGCCTGATCAGCACAAACGGTCTCGCCGCGTACCTCAGCGCTCACGTCCCGTCACTCACCGGCGGGGCGCAGACCCCCGGCATGGAGATCCGCTACGACACGACCTTGTTCGCGACGGGACTTAGCCTGCAATAAGCACAAACCCCCGCGACTATGGATACTCGGCTGGATGCGGCGACTTCGCTGGAGCGCCGTTGCGCCCGCGCGGGCGAACGACAAGTTCCCGTCTAAAGCTGTCCTTTGAAGTGAGCGGTAACTTCAGGCGATCCACTATATTGGTGCGAGCGCAGTGCAAGGTTACTTTTCACCTTGTTCATGTCCGAGTGGGGGGAGATATCAGGCGACACCTCCGGCCGAGTGAAGCGCACAGAAAGTAGCCGGCCGTTAAGAACATGACGCTCGACGTGCCGTTGCTCAGATCGGACACGCCCGGCGTCGCCAACGTTCTGCACTTCAATAACGCGGGCGCTGCCTTGCCGCCGCGTCCGGTCCTCGACGTGGTGATCAACCAGCTGACGCGCGAGGCCGCTCATCGGCGGCGTCGAGGCTGCGGGCGAGGCGGCCGAGCGCATCGCGGATGTCTATGACGCCATCGCCGCGCTGATCGGCGCGCGCCGGGACGAGATCGAGTTCGTGGAAAACGCCACGCGCGCCCGGGACATGGCGGTCTACGCGGTTCCGTTCCGGGCGGGCGACCGCGTCATCACGGCGCGGGCCGATTACCTGTCGAACTATCTCGCCCTCCTGCAGATGAAGGCGCGTCGGGATCGAGATCGACGTGGTCGAGGACGATGTGTCCGGGCAGCTCGACCTCAAGGCACTCGAGCGCGCGATCGGTCCGCGCACAAAGCTGATCGCGATCACGCACGTGCCCACGCAAGGCGGGCTCGTCAATCCGGCGGCCGAGGTCGGCGAAATCGCCGCGCGCCACGGCATCCTCTATCTGCTCGATGCCTGCCAGTCGGACGGTCAGCTCGGGGTCGATGTGGGGCGGATCGGCTGCCGCACACTCTCGGCCCCGGGCCGCAAGTATCTGCGTGGGCCCCGCAGCACGGGCTTCCTCTACGTGCGGCATGAGACGATCGGGATGCTCGAGCCGCCTCTCATCGATCTCGAGGCCGCCTCGCGGCGCGACGCCGACACCTATATCGTTCGTGACGACGCGCCGGGTTCGAAAACTGGGAGCGATCCGTCGCAGGCCAGATCGGCCGGGGCGTCGCCGCCCGTTATGCGATGCGGATGGGCATCGACGCGGTCGAAGCACGGCTCAAGGCGCTCGGTGCGCTGCTGCGGCGGGAGCTCGCGAAGCGACCCGGTATCAGCGTGCACGATCTCGGCGTGGAGCAGCGCGGGATGGTTAGGTTTCTCAAGGACGGCGAAGCGCCGGGCCAGACGCGCGACCGGCTCGCCGCGATGAACATCAACGTCCGCGTGTCCCGCTCGCCGCAGGTACCCGCGCTCGATCTCCCCGCACGCGGATTGGACGCGCTCGTCCGCTCCAGCGTGCACTACTACAACGACGGGTCCGAGGTGGAGCGCTTCGTTCGGGTCGTGCCGGGCTGGCTCTCTCGATACGATCCGGAGGTCCACTCACGCCCCGCGGGGATCCTTCTCAGGAGCGGCGCGCTTTGGCGCCGCTCCTGATGTCACGGCAAGCGCCTACGTTCTTTCATTTCCAAAACCGGGGAAGCTTCGTCCCTCCGCGGGAGCCGATGTCAGCCCTCCCGCGTCGCTTGCAGCTTCGACGACACGAACGACACGAAGGCGCTGACCTTCAGTGAACCTCGCCGGTTTGCGAGCCAAACCGCCCGGATCTCACCTTCCGATTGGGTCTGCTCCGCCGTGAAATCGCGGAGCAGTTCGGTGAGCCGGCCCGCCCGCAAATCCTCCGTCACCAGCCAGTCCGGGAGAAGGATGACCCCGGCCCCGGCCAGTGCCGCCGTCAACAGCAATTCGGAGTTGTCAGACCGCAGTGGACCCGCGACCTCGACCTCAACCGGCCCGCCCGGACCGTCAAAGCGCCAGCTCCGCCGGCTATCGCCATGGGCCAGCGTAAGGCAATCATGAGCGCTAAGGTCGCCGGGCGCGGCCGGCACGCCGCGCTCGGCAAGATACGAAGGCGCGGCGCAAAAGACGCGGCGCTGCGGCACAAGCTGCCGAGCGACCAGGCTTGTATTGCCCACCGGTCCGATTCGGATAGCGACGTCGATATCGGCCGCCGCTAGGTCTACCACTGTGTCCGAGAGGCTCACATCCAGGGTCATGGCGGGGCATTGGCGCACGAATTCCGGCAGTATCGGAGCCAAATAGCGCCGCCCAAATGCGACCGGCGCACTAATGTTCAAGGTGCCGTAGGGCGCTACATGACCCGAGATTTCGTCGTCAGCCGCCGCCAGATCGTCGAGCAGGCGAACGGCCCGCGCGTAATAAAGACGTCCGGCCTCGGTCGGGGTGACCCGGCGTGTGGTGCGATTCAGCAGCGGCGCCCGCAATTCGCTCTCAAGCGCATCGACCTGCCGCGTCAGTGACGAAGTCGCGAGGCCGAGCCGCCGGGCGGCGGGAGCGAACCCCTGCGCCTCAACGACGCGAACAAAGGCCGTCAGAGCCGCCAGTTTATCCATTATCTTTGCGTCATGCGCAACGATCCATCCCGTTATAGACAGATTATAACCTCCTGGAAGCAGTATCATATTGGCGGGGCTTAAACCAGCGAGGTGCGTCATGCGCGTTACCGTCACGATCACGTCCGATTTTATTTGCCCCTGGTGCTTTATCGGCGAGCGCCGCCTCGAAAGGGCCATCGCGACCCTGCCGCCGGAGGTCCAGGTCGACCTGCAGTGGCGGCCCTTCGAGCTTAACCACGATATGCCGGTCGAGGGCATGGACCGCATGGTCTACCGATCAGCCAAGTTCGGCTCTTGGGAACGCTCGCAGGCGATGGACGCCGAAGTGGCGGCGGTCGGAAAGGTGAACGGGATTGAGTTTGCGTACGACCGCATCACTCGGATCCCGAACACGTTCGCGGCCCACCGGCTGATGTGGCTGGCGGGAGAAGCCGGAAACCCGACGCTGCTCGCGGACAAGCTGTCTACCGCCTATTTCACCGACGCTTTCGACTTGTCGGACCCCGAGGTCCTGAAACGGATCGGTGCGGACGCAGGCCTCCCGGCCGCGCGGGTGGCCGCGGTCATCGATGACGGTGAAGGTGCCAAGCAGGTCCGGCAGCTCGAGGCGGAAGCTCACCGCCTTGGCATCCGGGGCGTGCCACTGCTTCGCATCGGTAACGTCGTCATCTCCGGCGCGCGCACGTCTGCTGTCCTTGCGGAGGCGTTGCGGGCCGCAG
>DATEQL010000486.1:0-17913 GCA_035272665.1 Allostellaceae bacterium | reverse complement strand
TCGCGCCGGATTGCGCCCAGCTCGTCGCCGTCATAGACCCACCGGGCGCCGTCCACCTCGCACAAACGATCGAGGGCCCAGCCCACCTGGTGCTGGGCATAGACCATGTCGCGCCGGGTGCCCAGCGCCTCGTCCTCCTTGATCCGGCGGCCGGACGAGACCTCGGCGGTGCTGTAATCGCGCCCGGTGTGCAATAGCAGGGTCGCGACATCGATCGCCGCGGCGGCCTCGCCGATGGCCATCTGCACGACCTTGGAGTCCGCGACCCGGGCCGCCTAGCACGATACCTGACCGGCGGGCGCCGCGAGGTCAGCCTCGATGAAGTTTAGGGAATTATAATACCAACTTCGGCCGTTCGTGTCGAAGCAACGCGCCACGATCGATCCGAATTTGATGGATTATAACCAGCTCTCCAATCAGCCGTTTCTAGGGGCGGTTAGTCCTTGCTCGGGAGAGCGCGGGACCATCAGGTTCAATCGTACACCGATCGCACAGGCGGCCAGAGGTGCCGCGACCAGCGCCAAGGGAACCCAATGCGACGCGCGCAACACGGAACCCGGATCGAGGCCATTGTCCAGCCCGCTCGCGTTGGCAACCAGCCCGGCGGTCGCCGCACCCAAGGCAATCCCCGCTTGCTGAACCGTAGCGGCGGAGGCGGCGGCGATGTTCTCCTCGCCCCCCTTCGCGCCGCTCATTACGCGTTGCAGTACAAACGCCCACGCAGCGCCTATCCCAGCTCCAATCAATGCGATTGGCAGGATGAGCGCCGCGACCGGTCCGGGAGCCATTAAAACCCCCACTCCAGCTAGACCCGCGCTCATCGCCGAGGGACCCATAATGATCAATCGCGGAGGCCATTCCTCCGAGAGCGATGCCACTGACAGCGCGGCTGTGGTCCACGCCAACGACGCCAAGGCGACCATGTAGCCGGCGCCCAGCGGACTCACCCCGTGCAAGCGCTGCAAAAAGAGCGGCCCGTAGATCGCCAGCGGGCTGTATCCGACTGACATGAGCAGTATCATCCACAGCCCCGCACCAGTCCGAGACTGTAGCGAGAACGCATCGCTTGGCAGGAGCGGAGCAGCTGCGCGCCGATCGATCCGCATCATCAGGATGAACGCCGCAGCGGTCGCCGTGATGAGCATGGCCTTGATCGCTAGGCCAGTCGCAACGCTCGCCGCCGACAAGAGCGCGATCGCGCCACAGATCAAGGCAACGCGGCCCGCCGGAAAAGTCCGGCTAACGGCCTGGTCGCTCCGTCCGTCGGCTGGAAGCGTGAAACGGGCGCCAGCACCGAGCAGGCACCCGATCCCCGCGACCGTAACAAACGCGCTGCGCCAGTGCCCATAGCTCGCGAACACGCCGCCAATCAGAGGTCCGATCAGCACGGTGACCGACCAAACGCCCGCGAGCAGGCTAAAGACTCTCGGCCAAAGCGGTTCCGGAAATGCATTGCGTACAAGCACATAGGCGAGAGCCGAGAGCAAGCCACCCCCCAATCCTTGCACGAAGCGTCCCGCGATCACGAAACGAATCGAGGGCGCACATGCGCACAGCACGGCGCCCGCCGCGTAGATGACGGCGCCGCCCGAGAATGCCCGGCGGTTTCCAAACCTGCCGCTGACCAGGCTAGTGCCGCTTGCCGCGACGATTGAGGAGGCGACGAAGGCCGTTGTCGGCCAGCTCAAGAGATTGGCCCCGCCCAGCTCCGCGACGATGCTGGGCAGAAGCGTCGCGGTTATTAGTACATTCATCGAGTGCAGCAGCACTCCGCCCAACAAGACGCAGAGGGTGAGCACCAGGCGCGGTGCCAGGAGCGCCCGCCAGCCTGCCTCAGTCGTTACCTCCGGCACGACGTATCCCTTTTAGAAAGTGTTTTCTTATTTTATAATGGGCCAATTAAGAAAGCAATCAGTTTCTTAATCGGTTGCGAACATGCCGTCGGATAACAGCAGCAGGCTCCTCTACACACTTAAGTCGCGCGGCCCGCTGGCGACCGGCGCGCTGGCGCGCGCCCTTGGCATCACCGTAGTCGGCATCCGTCAGCACCTTGCCAAGCTGCATGCGGAGGGTCTCGTCGCCTTTGACGACCAGGCAGGTGAAATCGGTCGCCCGAAACGCTTCTGGCGCTTGACCGCGAAGGGGCACGGCCGGTTCCCGGATACCCATGGAGACCTCACGGTCAATTTGATCGGCGGCATCCGCTCGGTCTTCGGCGAGGCGGGCCTGGATCGCCTCATTGAGGCGCGGCAGGAGTCGGCGGTGGCGGCCTACCGCAGGGCGCTGGAGCCTTGCTCCGGCCTCGAGGATCGCGTTCGCACTGTCGCGCGCCTGCGCTCGGAAGAGGGCTACATGGCCGAATTCGAGGCGGAGCCGGACGGCAGTTTTCTGCTCATCGAAAATCATTGCCCCATTTGCGCAGCGGCCAAGGCATGCCAGGGCTTCTGCCGGTCAGAGCTAGAATTGTTTCGAGCTGCATTCGGCGCCGGAACGTCAGTCACGCGGCAGGAGCATCTTCTCTCCGACGGGCGGCGCTGTGTCTATCGGGTGACGAGTCTCGAAGGCACTCATCGTTGAGCCTTGCAAACCCGGTTTTCCGCTCACTCCTGGCGGCTTGCCGGATGACCGGTTTGGGGGGCAACGGCGATCACTCGAAACCCTTTTACCGCCGCTCTACGCGCTAACCCGATTATCACGTAGAGAGTGGCGCGACGAGGAAGGGGACCGAGCTACCTCATAATGGTAGTGATACAGGGCGTTATCACTAACAAGATTGGGCGATCGGGCGAGGAGATCCGACCGGATCTCAGGCTTCCGTGCTGTCGGACAAAGGGGATCTGGCACTAGGCTTTTTTCGGCGACCAGCCATACGCCTTGGCGCAGGCGCCGGCCATCAGCATCGCCCGCTCGGTGTCGCTGAGGCGGTCAGTCTTCAGGAAGGGCTCGACGCCCTGCTCGTAATTGACGACCGCGAACGCGCGCGTCCAGTCCGTGCCCCACAAGCAGCGCTCGAACCCCCAGGCGTCGAATATTCGGGCCAGCGGGTCCCAAATGTCCGGGAACGGATACGGCTCCTTCGACAGCGTGCAGGCGCCGGTGATCTTGATCACCGCATTCTTGCGCTTGGCGAGTTCCACCACTTTCGGAAGGTCGGCCCAGGGCTGTGGCGGCGCCGGCGGTACGCTCGGCTGCTGGATGCCCATATGGTCGATGATGAACCGCGCGTCGGGGTGGCGGTCGATCAGCGCCGTGCCCGCGTCGACGTTGCCCCAGAACAGGACGTTGACCGGGAAATCGTTTTTGACGGCCGCGCGCAGGATGCGGTCGAGGCCCGGATCGTCCGGCGCGCGCTTTGACTCTTTCGTCAGGATTATGCGGATGCCGACCGTGCCCGGCGTCTTCTTCCAGTCGGCGATGACATCGGCCACCGCGAGATCATCCGGGTTGACCGGTTTGACCGGGCGAACTTGTCGGGGTGGGCACGTTGCACCGAGACCGCATAGCTGCCGTCGTACTGGTACATCGAGAACGGCGAGATGTAGATCGCGCCGTCAACGTCGACCCTGTCCATCGCCTCCACCATCTCGTCGCCGGTGACGTGAGCGGGCCAGTTCGGAACGCTGTGCCACTGCCGCTCAGGCGTGTTCGCGGCATAGGCGTGGACCTGGGCATCGATGACCACTGGCGGCTGCGCGGCGGCATGCCCTTCGCGCATCAGTGCCGGTCCAGCCGCGGCGAGCGCCGCCGCGACCTGCAGCACGGTACGTCGGTCGATAAGTCTGCTTCCTGCCGCTGAACGATTGGCCATTTCCCCCTCCATGCTGCTTCGGGACCCACGCTCCTCAGTTCAATGAAGATTGCGGACTTCCTTTGGCCCCGGTCAAGGGAACCGGTCCTGCGCGCACCGGCAGGGCCTCAGGGCGGATTACGGGAAAGATCTGGCATCGGCCCAGTGCCCGAAAGATGTCGTTTCAGGTTATTGACCGGTTTCGGGCGCAATTCCGCCGATCACACGCCGCCGCCTAACTCTCGGGTGGGGGCAATCTCGGCGCCGATCGGCACCGGTAACGTGCTCGTCGTCCATCACCGCGCGTCACCCTGGCGCCGGCGCCATTCGTCGGCGACCGCGCCGTCTTTGGCGTGACGTCCTTGATCCACTGCATGAAGGGCCGGTCGAACTTGAAGCCGGCGCCGCACTCGGCGTGCAGGAAGCGGCGGACGTTATGCGTGCTGCGGTAGCTTGGGGTAACGGGCGTCGCGCGTGTGATTGCGCCGCCGTGCCAATCGAAATCGTCCAACCTTGCCCTCTCCTCGGATCGGGGTCGCCGGGCCTCCGCACCGGCGTCGGCCCGGACCCGCTTCTCAGGAATTGACGACGGCGAGGGCTTCAATCTCGATCATGAAATCGGGTCCGGCGAGACGGGTAACGCCGACGGTCGTGCTGGTCGGGGTCGCCACGCCGAGATAGCGCATGCGGATGTCGGCGCACTTCTGGAACTCATCGAAGTCGGTGACAAAGGTGTTGGTCTTGACGACATCGGCCCAGGTGGCGCCAACCGCCTTGAGACACCGGTCGAGGTTCTGGAACGTCTGTTCCATCTGCGCCCTCATGTCGCCTTTGCCGACACAGTTGCCGTCGATGTCGCGGGCCAATTGGCCGGCGGTGTAGACGATCTTGCCGCTGCCGCTCACCGTCACGACGTGCGAGTAGGACGGCTTTCCGCCCGACATTCTGACATTCATGCCTTCCGGCTGAAACCGCTCGATCTTTAGAACCATTCTGCTCTCCTGGTCAGGTTCGCACCATGCGACTGGCATTTGGCGCACAAGACGGGCCGGCCGGGTAGCATCTTGGTTCCGGCAATACGCGACGATGGCTTCGTCTCGCTGGCATTTGCGCTGACGCCGTGGCGGTCGCCGGGCAGCTCGGAGAAGCTCTGTCCGGCCTTGTAGGTCGTCACCGGTCCGTCGTTGACCTGACTGCGGATCGCCCCCTCAAGCACGGTCGCGTAGATGAAGGCAGGTTTGGCATGCGTGTGGCCAGGCGAGTAGCCGCCCGGGCCGTATTCGACGAGCACGCCCTTGATGCTCTTGCCGGGAACGTTTGGCAGCTCGTGCTGGTAGACGAGGGTGACCTTGGCGTTCTTCTCCTTCGGCGCATCCGCGAGGACGCTGCCAAACGGGCGAGAAGCGGGATCAATGCCCGCGCGCGATCCAGCATCGCCCGCTCTTCGTCCGGCAACGTGCTGTCATCCCCGAAAGGAGGGAATTCGCAGGTTGATCCGTCGATCCACCAAATTCGGCGCGAAACCACGGACTTGCTCCGACAGACGGGATCGCTGTCGGGGTTTTCCGAAAATGCGCTCGATCTCGCTTATGTGAACCCCTGAGCCTCTGCGACGTTTCGAGCGCCGTACCCGCCGAGAGGGTTAGCGCGCAGCTTTCGAACGCGGATGTCGTCGATCGGTCATGGGCTAGAGCCGGATCTTACAACGGTCGCGCAAATTTCTTCCGGGCCGACGCTTCGGCTCCACACTCAACCGCGTCGGCCATATCATCGAATTCTGCCGCCCATAACCGGAGCTAGATTCTAAGCTCCGGTTCGATCGGACGATCGAGAAGTTCACGACAACGCTTTGCATTTTCTCGGTATTTCTTTGGCATTTTCGTGGGTTTCTCTCACATTTGTTCATTCCCCCCGGATCATTGGTGCAAAGCGCGAGTGGGCTCTTGGACGAGAGTCTCTATTTCTGCCCGGTGTGGCTGCCGAAATCGCTCGTGCCGGAGGAATTTGTCATGGATCCAGCGGCACTCGTCGGCGGCAGGCTGGAGCCCTGGCCAATGCCGTTGTTGCCGATGAGCGCATCCGCGGTTTGTTGATCAAGCGTCGCAGTCCGCGTGAGGCCGTTGGTCTTTTGGAACTCCGCAAGCGACCGCTTTGTCTCCGGGCCTACTACGCCGTCGAGCGAGCCACTGTAGAGTCCCATATAGTGTAGCTCTACTTGTGCCCACCTGACGTCGTCTTTCGAGAGATTCGCGGCATTTATCCAATGGTGCGAAGTTTCAGGCGTCGAGGGCGTGTTTCCTACCGCATTCGGAACGTCATCGGCATCCGCCGCAAAGTCCAGAGCAGCGCCACCGATCCCCAATGCCAATACCGAAGCCGTGCCAAGGATCAATTTTCTAATCATAGTCATCTCCCGTTTTCCGCAAGTTAGTAGATCGTCGAGCTACTAGTCAGAACAGTCTGGCCGCAAAGAACGTTCCCTGCGGCCGGGTGTGTGCAAATTCGGACAAGCGGCAAGGGGTCTAACGGTGGGCTTGTCGCTGATCGAGATCGGTGGAAGCCATCCCAAAAAGCTGGGTAATCGCCGTCGCTTAACCCCTGCACCAGCCGCGTGCTCGCGACTGCTACGAGCTGCGGTGCGATGGATAAGCGATCGTGTTTAGCTGCGCCGCGTCACTCGTTTTTTTGAGGCGGCAGGGTGACCGTCCGCCGGAGCCGCTTTGGGGTGCAGGGCGGGACGACGAACTTCGGCTGCCGGCTTGTCTTCGCGCAGACCCTGGTAAATCACCGCCGCAGCAGGTTGTCCTCGGTCCAGGTCAGAAATTTGACTTCGGCGACGAAGCTCGGGCCGCACCCAATGAACGCGGCTCAAGACGAGCGGCGATCCGAAACGGCTGGTGCGCGGCGGCGGTACCTCGAGCGGCATCTCGGCCGTGGCAAGCGGCTGCAAGATTCGCCACAGCCGCTCCGACTCCGCCTGCTTGATGCCGGTGCCGGCGCAGCCGGCATAGATCAGCCGGCCGTCGGGATCGACGTAGGTGAGCAGCAAGGTGCCGAGCGTCCACAGCTTCATCATGTTCGACCCGGCACGGTGCCGGTGTAATTACGGCCGCAGTGACCGGGTCGATGAGGCTCGCGTCGTTGTTCTTGACGTCGCCGACGCTCGGGCTGACCGGCCAGCAGATCATCGCGTCGACGGGGTGGGGGCCAACCAGCACCTTGAGCGGCACTACACAAAGAGGCGGAGCGCCGTGAGCGTCGCCGTGCCGGAGCCGCCCTTGTTCGGAACAATCGTGAGACGGAGATGGCTAACCTGGCGGAGATTAAAGCGCTGTTCTTCGCGCTGGAAGGTGGCTCCCCCGGGGCTGAAGGTGTATTCCTGAACCAAGATTTGGCGGTACGATCGACCTCCGTCCTCCGAGACTTCCACCCGTACTTCCTGGGTACGCTCGCGAGCGGCCTCTTCGACCTCATACACGAGCCGCGAGATCGCCTGCGGCTGGTCAAATTCCACGACGATGTGCTCGATGGTGTCGGGGCGCGCACTGATCCACCGCGTGGCGCCGGGGCCAGAGCGTCCGTCCAGCAGATGCTCGACCGGGTGAGCCGGATTCTCGGACGAGTACGCGATCGTCGCCCGGCGGGCAATATCGATCTCGTCGGCGGCGCGCGCGCTCGTCGTCGCGTCGGCTTCCAGCAGTCGCTTGCGAAGTCGCGAGAGGTCCGCCATCTCCTGCATGCATCCATTTCTTGCTGATTGATGGTATCCGGGGTTTATCGTCAAAAAATGGGGAGGCCGCCCTTGCGAGGATCCCATTCCTTGCGAACCTGATCCTCGACCGGCAAGCCGGTAGAGGTCCTGGGGCTGCGCGTAGTGTGTTCCTCATCAGGGGCCTTCGGCGCGTCCCGTACGAGGTGGTCGATGGCGGCTTTCTCGCGCACGTGCCGTCTCTGCGTGCGACCGCGTGCTTTTGCCATTTCTGATCCTCCCGAACCGTTGCTTACGTTGATCTTTTAGGCGCGCCAGCGGCGGATGTCCTCCCGTTGCGCTGTGGCCCCATCGATCTCCATTTGCAGCTCATGCGCTCGGTCCCGGTCTTCTGTCCTCCTCGCCTCGTCCTGCTCCACATAAAGTTCAATCAGCCGATCCTCTATCTCGGTGACGAGAGCGCGCCTCTCGGATGTGAGCATGCCGGTCCTCCGCGCATAGAGTGTTTAAAATTCCAACACCAACACGGCGAAACCGTTCCGGCTTGGGTGCCTGCGGTTTATTGATCGGAGCCATTCCGCACTGGTGCGCGAGTAGCTTTCGGTGTAAGCACCGCTTTCGGCTAATGTGACTACGCCGCTGCGATCGGCTCGATGAGGCTCTCCTGACGTTGCCGACGATTGCGTACGACACCACATCCATCCCAGCCGGTAAAATTTCGGCGCCCTGCCTCGCAACGGGGCCGCTTTCTCGCCGGCGGAACAACCGGCGGCGATACGCGCTTGAAGGCCTTCCACAGCGCGGCCTACCTGCAGCTGCCCTTGTCGACCGGGAAGTTGCTCTCGAAGATCGCGCGCTCGGGACCGAAATCGGCGATGCGGGTCTCGATATAGGGTCCGGGCGCTCGACTGGGGTTCGGCGCCGTGCCCAGGCTCACCCATGGTCATGGGCTAGCAGCATGCGGCCATAGGGCGCCATCGCCGCTTGGCGGCTCGCGGCATGGTGGGTCAGGATGATCATCACGTCGCGCCGGATCGCGCCCAGCTCGTCGCTGTCGTAGACCCAGCGGGCGCCGTCCAGCTCGCACAGGCGGTCGAGCGCCCAGCTCACTTGATGCTGGGCGTAGACCATGTCGCGGCGGGCGCGCAATGCCTCGGCCTCGGTGATCTTGCGCCCGGACGACACTTCCGCCGTGCTGTAATCGCGGCCGTAGTGGAGCAGCTGGGTCGCCGCGTCGATCGCGGCGGCGGCTTCGCCGACCGCCATCTGCACCACCTCAGAGTCGGCAACCTTGGTGACCCCGCGCGACACCCGCCGCGACAGCGAAGCGCAGGCGATGTCGAGGGCGCGGCGGGCGACCGCGATGGCGACCGGGGGCAATGAATACGACACCAGAAACCCGCGCGGCGCGCGTAACAGCGGATAGTCTGGGTGGACCAGCGCACCCGGTGGGGTACCGGCAAAGAGGTCGCTGACCATGACCGAACGATGCTCGGGAACGAACACATTGTCGAGGACCAGTGATTTGCTGCCGGTGCCGCGGAGGCCGAGCACCTGCCAGTCGTCGACGATCTCGACCTCGGCGAGCCTCACCAGCAGGTAGGCGACCCCCCGCGGGTCGCCCTTCTCGCCGAGGAAAGCGCCGATGATCGCCCATTGCGCATAGTCGCAGCCACTCGAGAACGGGTAGTGCCCGCTGAGCCGCCACCCGCCTGGCACCCGTCTGGCCGCCTCGCGCGGCGCCAAGGAGGATGCTCGACCGCCTCGGGGTCGTCGCCCCAGACATCGATCTGCGCCTGCTCGGGATACTGCGCGATGATCCATTGGTGCTCGGCCAGCACCGCATAGACCCAGGCCGCCGCCGCGCAGCAATAGGTCAACTCCTCAACGAGCCGGGAGAACAGGCTGAACCGGCCCTGCATGCCGCCGAAGCGCCTGGGCTGCAGGATGCGCAATATGCCGGTCTCGTGGTACTCGGCGATCGTCTCGCAAAACGCTCGGCGCAATCGCTCGGGCACGCCTGGGTAAGACGCCAGGACGAGGGCTCCACGAGAGTCACTGTACATTCACTCCGTATGCGCGAGATTGCGCTAAGCGAAAATAACAGGGCAAATCACCGTGGCGCGCGGTGAAAGAAAAGGCCAGGACAACGGCCGGACCGAGACATACAAGCTCCCGAATTCGACCTCGCACTGCGGTCGGAAGTCGGCACGCAGCCGCAATTCCGCAAGCGCAAGCCGCCAGCGACCTATATTCCTCGCTCTCACCGTCGCTCGAATGGGACGGCAAGAACAGCGTCCGCGAACTCGGCGAATGGCTATTGGCATGCATTGAGGATGCCGCGAAGCTGCCGCCGGCGCACGGATTCGCCGAGCCCGGGGTGTTCCGCGACGAAGCCGAGCATCGGGTCGCCGAATGCCGGGGCTGCGGGACGCGGTAGACCAGCTTAAGCGGCTCGGCCGGCCGTTCTTCAATTGGGCGGGCAAGGCGGAGCGGCTGTCCTTCGACGTAAGCGACCCTTCCGCTCTTCGCACACGAGCGCCTGTCGACGATGGCGATCGTCGAAACCTTGAAGGGCCATACGAAGGAACACCGTGGTTCCCAGGCGGACCGCGTCCGCCACTTTCGGGCGACCGGGCATCGGCGGGCCACGCAAGACCGATCAGCAGGGTCGCACCGGCGTCATTGCGCCCGCAAGAAATTCAGGATGTCCTGTTGGTCGGATGTCGATAGCCCTTGGAAGTTGGACAGAACTGAATTGGCCTCGGATTGGCTGCTCGAATGTGAGAGGATTGCCTGATACAGATCGGTTGTTCGACCGTCATGCAGAAAGAAAATCCGTTGTCCGATGCCCCACAGTGCGGTGGTTTTGTAGTCTTGTGGGCCGGCTGAGCCTTGTCTTAATCCATCGGCGAGACCTGTTCCCATGTTGTGGAGAGCGTAATCCGACCATGAAGTATAGGTTAGCTTGGATTGCCCGGTCATCGTCGAATTGCCAGTCGTATGTGATTGTACATGGCAGGCAACGCAACCAACCGAAATGAATTTGGCTTGCCCGTTGCTGATGCTAGCCGTTGTGACTGGGCCATGTATGCCAGTGTAACTCGTAACCGGCACTGGCGGAGCCAGGTATCGAGCAAACGCTGACTCGAGCACTTGCTGACTGGCGTAGTCGGCAGAAATGCTCGATGTATTGGGCGTGCGGCGCGTGAGAAGCGGAAGGTCTTCCGGTAACGGATTTGCCTGACAGGCTGTGGTCTCATCCGATTTACGAGGAAAAATATTGGTTGTCGCTCCAATCTCGACCGCCAAAGCGAATGCGGTAAAATATTCAGTTGAAGGCGTCGCCGCCTTCCAACCAAGTCTGCCAATGGTGCCGTTGCCATCAATGTTGAACCGTCCTGGTGTTATTCCTAAGCTTGTCATCAACGAGGTATTTTGTGCCGAGACGAGGTTTGAATTGGGTGTATCCTCGACCAAACCTATGCCATAAATCGGGATCGGAATACGCGGAGAAATGTCATTTGCCGCCAGTAACGATGAAAAATTCGGCTGCTGTATAACAACAGACGTACAGCCCGATGGCGCGTCCGAACGACCAATAATGGTATATAATCTGAGAAGGTTGCCTGTACTGGTCCGATATGGTACTCGCACTGGTCCGTCAGATCTAATGAAAGCCAATTCGTCCTTAGCATAAGTCCCTGACGGTACCTTGTTAGTTGCACCATCCAAAGCAGCCATAGCGACTTGGGGATTTGTTACTGGGCTTGACCCGCCCATCGATGGATAGGAATGACAAACAGAACAGCCATTTGCGTTATATCGAGGTCCGAGACCCGCGAGTGGTTCGCCCGATATCGTGCCCGAAACCGACCAGGGAAAGGCAAATTGGACTGCCGCCGCGTTGGCGAAAGTGAGCTCATCGGCACTCAGCCCGGTCAGGAAACCACCCGCCCCCGCGGCGCCGCCTCTTACGCCCGGATCAACAGGCAGACCCGAGAGCGGCTGCGCCCCGCTGGTTATATCGGCTCGAGAGAGGCTGGCCCCCAGAGCCGCCAAGCTCGCCGCGCACAGCGCAAGGCCAAGAATGATCCCATTCATGTCAGCACCTCGTCGGGATAGTAGACGGAATTCCCGGCGATGTCTTTGACGAGCACGCTGACGTGGGACGGGTGTCCGGGCGACGGCGCTGGCATGTCGCTGAGTGTCAGGGTGCGTGAACCGCTGCTGTACGTCCCTTCGAGCGGGGAAGTAACGCAATATGAGCTTTGTGCATTGGGTGCGTTAGTCCACACCTGGTCCGAACAGCCTATCGCAATTCCGATCGTGGGCTTGCTGGTAGCAAAAGTTACGCTGATGCTCGTCGGGGATACCCGGGCAGCGCTGAAGCTGGTGATGATCGGCGCGTGTGAGTCCGTATTCTTCGGGCCGGGTTGAATAGGTTTCGGGTAACTCCCGGCAACCGTGTTGCGGCGTATGTAATGGCATAATGCCCGCAGATCGTTGCCGGTGATCTCCGGCCTAGGCACAACCCCATCCATGCCCTGCTGGATGAAATGGCCCAGACAGGCTCGCCCCGATCGATCAGTTGCAGGCTCTGCCGCAGCGGTATAGTCGCCGGTTGCGGTATCCACCGGGAACGCGGCGGCAATCTCGTCAAGGTTCCGCGCGATCGAGGTGCCAAGAAAGCAACGCCCTGACGGCCCATGCAATGAGGCCATGCTCGGCCGAAAGCCCCACGGATAAATCTTGAGCGAGCCTTGCCAGTAGAGGCTGTGGCCATAGCTTAAGACCACCTGGTCGCTGGCGTCGGGGGCAGGATCGCCCGGCACGTTGGCTCGCAAGCATTGTAGGCCCCAATGGCGGTAGCCCCCTGCCAGGACCCTGTTCTGATTTTGGTCAAAGCAGACAACCCATGCATAAGCGCCCCCGAAGCCGGCATCGCCGAAGTACCCGCCAATTATCGCACCATCTTCAACGGCGGTGCCGGCACCTCCCGACGACCAGAACCCACTCCTTTTACCATCGCGGCTGATCCGATAACTCGCAGTCTCATTAGGGTTGGTCATTGCCTTGACAACGAGGATGTCGTCGACCCGGCCATTAGCTCCTTTGACATCGATGTCCATCCAGCCCCAGGTCCCGCCCGGGCTGCCACCAAGAGCTGTGCCGTTGAGCCTAGAGATAGCCGCCCAACCTGTCAGGCCAATACGCCTTAGGGTGCCGCTTGGGGTCAGTTGTGTTAGCGGGGCCGTCAAATTGCATACTCTGACCGCTTGATGATAAATCTCTAAGAATATCGGATTACCCCGCGAGTCCAACCGTACGGTTTGTGGGAAATTGACCCAAGCTTGGGTGAAATTGACCGTGCCGGCCGGGCTGAATTGGTAGGGCGCGTTGTCACCGGTGCTGTCGGTGTTGGCTTGCGACGGGTTGATCGGCGCGATACCCACGAGCGTACCCACATAGCAGCCATCTGCTGTGATATAGCGTATGGCACCATTACAAAAATCGGCTACGAACATCGCGCCCGCGGGGATGTTCGGGTTGGCGCCATCCGCCATGCAGATCGAATACGGCTCGTTGAATAGCGCGAGCGGAACGTCGCCTGATACCGCTTCGGTCGCCCGTCCATTGACGACGGCATTGCTCGTTTGGGGCGGGACAATTGGTGCATCGACCTCGGCGCCGCAAGGTTGTTGCGCGAATATCCAGCCGCTCCGCCCATTGGAGACGCCATCTTGCCCTGCATAGCGAGTCATCGTGGGCGGATCGGTATTCAGATCGACCTTGATGATGATGTGTCGTCGTGGGCAGGCCATGTAAAGCGTCTTGTGTGTCGCGTCGCGGGGGTCGAAACAAAGATCATTGAGCCCCCGACAGTCCTGGAAACTCGGGGTGCCCATCGTCCCGGTGAAGGCGAGGCGCGACACCAGCTGATCCTCGGTCAGACTCAGACCGACACCCTGTTCGAACGGCAGCTTGGTTCTATCCCTTTCATACCCGCAGACATGAGTCAGTGATCCGGTGTAACTGAGGTGCCACAAGGCACCAAACAACTCCACGCCGTAGAAGCCATTGCCGTTGGGGTCGGTTACCCAGGTGGTGAATGATGAGACCTTATTATCGCAACGGCCGCCGGAATAATTGGCGTCGAGGAGGTGGCGAAAGTATTGAGACTCTATCGTATTGCCGGCGATCTGGGCAAAGGTGTGTGACATGACTACGCCGCCGCTCGGAGTCGTGGCCAGGCACGTGAAGGTGTCATATTCCGGCCAGTGGTGCGCTGTAAGGTCCTCGGACCAGGGTATCCCGCTAAAGAACGGATCGGTTTGGCGGTGATAGGGCGAGCCTGGTGAGTAGACGGGAGGAACGAAGACTGTGGGATACGGCGTGACCGTTTGTGCCTGTGGGCTGCCGGGATAGACTACCCAATCTGACGATGGGCTGAGTATTCGCGCGTCCTGTTGGCCGTTTTGCGTGCAGGGGACGGGCTGGGGCAAGGCGTCGTTCCTCGGCGTCCCATTTTGCACAATCAGTGCCATCGATGTGCTCGCATAACTATCCGGGTTACCGTTACGAACTGGTGTACCGCTGATATTCGCATCGAAGAAGCGGATGCGTACGGAGTGAGTGCCGTTGACCAGCTGTGTCGTGTCCAACTGCCAAGGGAAATTGTGTCCGGAAGTGTTTGCCGAGTTGCGCGGTCCGACAATCATTGGGCTTTTCAACACATTGTAGCCCGGAGCTCGTGAGTTCGGCGTGTTCTCGTCGATGATCCATTGCATCACCGCTGACATTGGCGGTGGTACAGCGGCAGTGGTAGGGACATAGTACCAGATACCGTCCAATGTAATTGTACCGCTGACTACTGCGACATCGCCAATAAGGAAATAGTTGCCCTGCCCGGTTTGGTACATATGCTGGTCGCCCGCATTTATGGCAGACCAGGGCGATCCCAGCAACATGGGCGTGCCACCGACACTATATTTTAAGTCCAATGGACCATTTGGATGATTTAATTGAGCGGAAGCCATTATGGTATTAAGGTTGTCAACACTGTAGCAATTGCCGGTACAGACTGCATCACTGGTGGTCGTGACAGAACAATTGCCGTTATCGTAGAACTGATCGTCGTCTACGCTTTCATAACTCAGCACATAGTACCGGATGTTTGGGGCTAGAACAGCGCCAGGGCCCGGCAACGCTGCGTAGACGAACCTGTTCTGTGCGCCGGAAGCAGCATTGACCGTAGCCGCACCGTTGGGCACTTGCAGCATAGTTTCAGCATGTAAAATAACTATTCGATGTGGGCCGTTGGCGATGCCTGAATTATACCTGCCGACCTGGGTTACCGTAATCGGGTTGGCGCCAACCGTTAGAACCATCCCAAACCATTGGGAGGCCGCCGGCGCATAGTCGGTTCGCAGGCTGTTGGTTGATACCGAGGTGACCAAGCTCTTCGTGGAACCGGTCACCGTCCTATGTATTGAGCTGGTCGGCGAGATCCCTGTAATTGATTGCGCTGGCGCAGAGACCGGGGTGCCTCTGCCGCGCGACAGCACGGCCCTCGCCGCCGCTGCTTGCGCGCTCACGAAGCCCAAAAACGCAAGGATGGTGCGTCGAGCGATTTGTGTTGGCATCTATATAACCTGCCTCAGCCGGCTCGCGGCACCGCGGCACGTCGCCGGCACTGTTCGGCGAACGTCGCGACTCTCATCACCGAATTCGTTGATGATCGATAGGCACTCCAGCCGCGCAGCCCGCTGTTGGTATTTCAGCAGGCTCGACGCGACGCCCGTGCTCACCCGGCGCCGTGGCTGAGTAGCATGCGGCCGTAGGGCGCCATCGCCGCTTGGCGGTTGGCGGCGTGGTGGGTCAGGATCGTCATCACGTCGCGTCGGATGGCTCCGAGCTGGTCATTGTCGTAGACCCAACGGGCGCCGTCGAGCTCGCACAGGCGATCGAGCGCCCAGCTCACCTGATGCTGTGCGTAGACCATGTCGCGGCGGGCGCGCAATGCCTCGGCCTCGGTGATCCGGCGGCCCGAGCTGACCGCCGCGGTGCTCGACTCGCCCCCGGTGTGCAACTGCCACATCGATCGCGGCCGCGGCTTCGCCGATCGCCATCTGCACGACTTCGGACTCCGCGACTTTGGTCACCCCGCGCGACACCCGACCTGCCAGCGCGGTGCAGGCGATGTCGAGAGCGCGCCGGCCAAGTGCGATGGCGACCGGCGGCAACGAATACGACACCAGAAACCCGCGCGGCGCGCGCAACACCGGATAGTCGGGATGCACCAGCGCCCCGGGCGGGCTGCCGGCGAAGAGGTCGCTGACCATGACCGAGCGGTGCTCGGGGACGAACACGTCACGCAGCACCAGCGACTTGCTGCCGGTGCCGAGAAGGCCGAGCACCTGCCAGTCGTCGACGATCTCGGCCTCGGCGAGCGGCACCAGCAGGTAGGCGATGTGGCTGGGGTCGCCTTTCGCCCCGAGGAAGGTGCCGATGATCGCCCATTGCGCATAGTCGCAGCCGCTCGAGAACGGGTAATGCCCGCTGAGCCGCCAGCCGCCCGGCACCCGCCTCGCCGCCTCGCGCGGCGCCAGCGAGGATGAGGCGACCGCCCGGGGATCCTCACCCCAGACGTCGATCTGCGCCTTTTCGGGATACTGGGCGATGATCCATTGATGCTCGGCCAGCACCGCATAGACCCAGGCCGAGGAGGCGCAGCCATAGGTCAATTCCTCGACGATCCGAGAGAACAGGCTGAAACGGCCCTGCAGACCGCCGAAGCGCTTGGGCTGCAGGATGCGCAGGATCCCGGCATTCCGATATTCGGCGATCGTCTCGGCCGGCAGCTTCCGTGCCGCGGTCGCAGCCGGCGACCGCTCGGCGAGCAGCGGGATCAATGCCCGCGCGCTCTCCAGCATTACCCGCTCCTCCTCCGGCAAGGTGCTGTGATCCTCGAAGGGAGGAAGTCGGCCGCAGCCTGTCATGCGCTACCTCTTGTTGAGCCAACCCGAGCGGGTTACGCGGAGATGCTAGCCCATGAGCCAGGCCGGCTCACGTCGTTTCCCCGAGCACGCCGCCGCCGACTGTCCGAGTGGGTTCGGCGGGATGCCGGGACCAAACAGCCGCCGCTTGAACCGGCGAACAACTGAACACTTGAGCATATGCTGCGACATATGCTCAAGGAGACCCGCTTGTGCCTGCCGAACGACACGTCAAGCTTTTCAAAAACGGCCGAAACCAGGCCGTGCGAATTTCCCGCGAATTCGAGCTCCCCGGCGAAGACGCCATTATGCGCAAGGAGGGTGAGCGGCTGATCATCGAACCGGCCCCGCCAAAATCGCTGCTGGCGATCCTGGCAGCCCTCGCGCCACTCGACGAGGAGTTTCCCTCGATTCTGGATTCGCCCCCCGATCCGGTCGATCCGTGAATGCGCCACCTACTCGACACCAATATCGTCTCCGACCTGGTCCGCAGACCGCAGGGTCTTGTCGCGCAGCGCGTCCGTCAAATTGGCGAAGCATCGGTCTGCGCCAGCATCATCGTTGCCGATGAATTGCGCTACGGGGCGACAAAGAGGGGATCGGCACGGCTGTCGGCCCAGCTCGATGCGGTCGGGCCCTCGAGGTCTTGCCGTTCGAGGCGCCAGCCGACAGCGTCTATGGCGTTCTGCGCGCCAGGTTGGAGCAGGCGGGCCAACCGATCGGCGGCAACGATCTGCTGATCGCCGCGCAGGTTATCGCGCTCGGCTGCGTCCTCGTCACCGATAACGAACGGGAATTCGCCCGGATAGACGAAATTCCTCGTGAGAACTGGCTGCGATCGGGCTGATCGCTGAGAAAATGGATCAGGTCGGTAGCTGGGTTCGGCCGATGATCGCGAAGCGGAGCTTGCCGGAGATCCAGTCGATGGCCGCGACCGCGGCAAGAATCAGCAGAATGATGAACGAGACCTGATCGAAATCGTAGGTTCGGATCTGCTCGGAAAGCTGCAGGCCGACGCCGCCGGCGCCGACGATGCCGATGATCGTCGCCGACCGCGTATTCGATTCGAAGAAATAGAGGATCTGACTGGCGATCACCGGCAGGACCTGCGGCAGCAGGCCGAAGCGCACCGCCATCCACCCGGTCCCGCCGCCGGCGACGACGGTCTCGCGCTCTCGCGCCTCGGTGGCTTCGACGGCTTCGGAGAACAGTTTGCCGAAGGCGCCGGTGTCGGACACCGCCATGGCCAGAATGCCGGCGAACGGCCCGAGCCCGACGACGCCGACAAACACGAGCGCCCAGATCAGGGTGTCGATGCCACGAATGGTGTCGAGCAGGCGACGAATCAAAAAGCGAAGCAGCAGGCTCGGCGTGGTGTTTTTCGCGGCGAGAAGACCGAGCGGCGCCGCCAGTATCGC
>DATEQL010000485.1:0-2324 GCA_035272665.1 Allostellaceae bacterium | reverse complement strand
TTCATCGATATCGGGGTTCCTGACTCGTTGGCCCGCGCTCACGACGAGGTTCCCCGTCAGCGGCAGCGCCCGGCCGTCTTTTTCGACCGTGACGGCGTGCTTAACCATGATGACGGTTATGTCGGCTCACTGAGTGGTTTCCGGTGGATCGACGGCGCCAAAGCCGCAGTTAAATTGCTGAATGATGCAGGGCTCTTTGTGTTCGTCGTCACTAACCAGGCCGGAGTCGCCCGAGGGTTCTATGGGGAGGACGACGTTCAGGCTCTCCATGCGCAGCTCGCGGCGGAGCTCGCGATGTCGGGAGCCCATTTCGACGACCTCCGCTATTGCCCATTTCACCCAGACGCCGTGCTCCCTGCATATCGTCGCGCCAGCGACTGGCGGAAACCCGCACCGGGGATGATTTTAGATCTTCTCCGGTGCTGGCCCGTCGATGCCGGAGCGAGCTTTCTGATCGGCGACCGAGAATCGGATTGCGCCGCTGCCGCGGCTGCCGGGCTCGATAGCCACCTGTTCCGCGGTGGCGACCTGTCCCGTTTCGTCTCGAATGTATTGGCGTCCCGGACCCACACACGTTCGGTTTGACTCCCCTGCCTACCTGCCGTTGAGCAGTCCGCTGCGTCTCCGCCCTGGCTTTGAGGCACGCAAAGGGCTAAACTCAACCTTTGCTTGCAATGTGGTTAATCAATGGTCGCTCGGGTTCGCACGGTGGCGTTTCACGGGGTCGAGGTCATCGAGGTCGAGACCCAGGTGACGATCGCCTCCGGACTGCCGGCCTTCACGGTGGTGGGGCTGCCGGACAAGGCGGTCGCCGAGTCGCGCGAACGGGTACGGGCCGCACTCGCGGCACTCGGCTTGGCGCTGCCGCCGAAGCGGATCACCGTTAACCTCGCCCCCGCCGATGTCGCCAAGGAAGGCAGTCACTTCGACCTCCCGATCGCGTTAGGTCTGTTGGCGGTGATGGACGCGCTACCGGCCGACGAACTCGGCTCTTACACGGTGCTCGGGGAACTGGCGCTCGACGGGTCGTTGACGAACGTCGCCGGGGTGCTGCTCGCCGCGCTGGCCGCGGCAGCCCGAGGAAGCGGCATCATCTGCCCCGCTGCGTGCGGCGGCGAGGCCGCCTGGGCGGGAGAGGTCGAGATCATCGCCGCGCCGAGTCTGTTGGCCGTCGTCAACCACTTCAAGGGAACTCAGCTGCTGCCGCCGCCGACACCCCGTCTTGCCGCCTCACGGTCGGCTGGTGGCGACCTTCAGGACGTGAAGGGCCAGGAAAGCGCCAAGCGCGCCCTCGAGATCGCCGCCGCGGGAGGTCATAATCTGTTGATGATTGGCCCCCCCGGGGCGGGCAAGTCGATGCTGGCGGCGCGGCTTCCCGGAATTCTGCCGCCGCTCGAACCCGCCGAGGCGCTCGAGCTCGGCATGATCCAGTCAGTCGCGGGCGGGTTGCGCGGCGGCGGGTTGTCTCGGGCACGACCGTTTCGCGACCCGCATCACTCCGCCTCCCTGCCGGCGCTCGTCGGGGGCGGTCCGCGCGCGCGTCCGGGTGAGATCTCGCTCGCCCATCAAGGAGTCTTGTTTCTCGACGAACTGCCGGAGTTCAACCGCGCGGCACTCGAAGCGCTCCGCCAGCCGCTGGAGACCGGCCGCATCAGCATCGCCCGCGCCCAGGGACACGTCACCTACCCGGCGCGGTTCCAGCTGGTCGCGGCGATGAACCCATGCCGCTGCGGTTATTTCGCCGAATCGGCCTGCGTCCGGGCGCCACGCTGCGCTCAAGATTATCAGGCGCGGCTCTCGGGTCCGCTGTTGGACCGCATCGATCTTCATATCAACGTCCCCGCGGTACCGTCCGCAGATCTCGCATTGCCGCCGCCGGCCGAGGGCAGCGCGGCGGTCGCCCGTCGCGTCGCCGCAGCCCGCGCTCGCCAGACGACGCGTTACGCCGTACTCCCGGCCGAGCGGCGCATCCGTACCAACGCGGAAGCGGACGGCGCGTTGCTCGATGAGATCGCGAGCCCCGAGGCAGGTGGCCGCGCGCTGTTGCTCCGAGCGGCCGAGCGATTACGCCTTTCTGCGCGCGGCTATCACCGGGTTCTGCGTGTCGCGCGGACTCTCGCCGATCTCGACGGGTCGTTCAACGTCGGACGGCGGCACGTAGCGGAGGCTCTAAGCTATCGTCGGCTGGTAGTGCTTCCCGAAAGCGTGCCGCGGTCATAGCGTCTCGCTGGGTGCTCAATCGTTCCATGCATTATGCGCATAGGGGATTTGCGCAGCCGGACGGACCTTCCGTTGTTACAAACTGTTAGCTTTTTGACACCAGT
>DATEQL010000484.1:0-7469 GCA_035272665.1 Allostellaceae bacterium | reverse complement strand
TGGCTCGGGCACCGCCGAGTTCCTGATTTGTCGCCGCTGCGGTGTGTACATTAGCGCCGTCTGCGAGACCGCGGCCGGGACCCGCGCCGTCATCAACACCAATTCCCTCGATGACCGGGTCGCATTCACCCGGCAGGCCGCGCGCGTCGATCACGACGGTGAAACAACCGAAGACCGGCTCTCCCGCCGCGCCGCCAATTGGACGCCGCGACCATCCACCGCTGAGAAGCGGGAGCAGGTCAGACGCTCGTGACGCCGCCTTCGCCCGCCGAGCCTCAGCCCTCTCTGAGGCTCGGCGTTATTTATTGAGGTTCTCCGGCCGTGTCGGCGACGACCGCGCCGGATCAACGCGTCGATTTCGTGCTCGAACACCTCAACCCGGATGACGGCGGTGATGCCGCGCCTGCGGCGGTCGTGGTGGCGAGCTTGGCGTGCTGCGGCAAGTGCACGTTGACGCTGCACATCCTTAGTTGCCGCTCCCAGGTGTTCTTCCGGGAGCTACCTAAGGTGTTGCAGATCGCGATTGACGGCACTTGGGGTGTTTCCCATCCCCGCCTCATCTGGGCAGGCGGCAGATTACATGTATCGCGCTCTGCTATCTGCACCACTACGGCACCGCTCCCGGCTCCGTCGCTTCTGCTCGCCTTTTCGGGGGGACACCAGATAGACACCACTAGAACTCGCTCGTTCACCACTATAACCCATTGATTCACCAGGTTCACCAGGAACACCACATGTTTCTCTAAGCATGGTATGGCGCGCGCACCCTGACCGCTCTCAGCGCTCGCATGCATATGTACGTGCATACATACATATGTTATGGTGTCTCTGGTGATCTTATTGATATTGGCTGCAGATTTTGGAACGGCATGGGTGATTCCTCTGGTGTCTAGTGGTGAAGGAGTGCTGTGGTGAGCGTAAACGATCGATGGATCGAACTGGCGGGGGCGATTGCGCGTCTGAACGAGCGCGGACCGCTGTTTCAGCGGTGCCGGTTGACGCTGGGTCTTTCCGTTGGTGAGGTTGCCCGAGCTGCAGGTGTCAGGGCGCAAGATGTACGGGGGTGGGAGAGCAGGCGGCAGCGCATTCCTGCAAGGGCATGGCGGGTGTTATTGACGTTTATGGACGCGGCGGCGCGGCGAACAATGGATCGCTCGCTGGTCAGCTATTATGGCACGCTTGAAGCGAAGAGGGAGGCGCGTGGCGATACGCGGGCGCCGCCGGGATTCAGACCTTAGGGACGTATTTCCAGGAGCGGTGAGGGCCGGTTCCGACCTGTTTCCGCTGCCAGTTCAGCCTTCGCATGATTGCCGCGATCCGCTTTGCCTCTGTTGGTGATCGTCGTTCGGTGGGCAGGCCCACCGTGTTGCAGAGCAAGTTCATGCTCGTCTCGTTCAAGCCGTGCAAGTGTTCGACGATCACCTCCTGCCATGGATCCTGCTCGAATCGGGCCTCTTGCTCCTCCGACGCTGCGGAGGTTAGTCCAGGCGTATCGAGCCACCAGCGTTCGCGGGTCAGATACCTGTCGCGCGCCTCGGCCCAAAGCTGATCGCGGTCCTGGCGCAAGGCATCGATGTCGATCAAACCACAACGCACCGGCCACCAGCGCCGGCCCCCGGTCTCGTCGCGCATCCAGGTCTCGCGGTTCGTGGTGCCGCCGAAGATGCACTGCCGAGGATGCGCGTGCGAGCGATGTCCGTAGGGCAGCCGGAATTTGTCGATCGATCGAGACACAAAAGCCTTGACCGCCACCACATCGCGTGCCCGGGTCACCGCCTCGAGCTCGTCGAGTTCGACAATCCAGTTACCAAGGATTTGCTCTTGCGCGGCGGTCGTACCCAATGCTGCCACATCGTTGGTGTACCAAGCGCCGCCAATCTCAGCGAGAGCCGACGATTTGAGTATCCCTTGAGGACCCTCCAAGACCAGCACACAGTCGGCTTTGCAACCCGGCTCATAGATCCTGGCAACGCCGGAGATCATCCAGCGCGGGCCCACCGCCTGCGTGTATTCGGTGTCCTCGGTGCCGATGTAAGCGACGAGCCAGGTATCCAGCCTCGGAACGCCGTCCCACGAGATCTGATTGAGGTAGTCCATGACGGGATGATATTTGTCGCGCTCAGCTACGGTTTGTACGGCGCGCGCTGCCTCGGGCACGCCCACGTTTACCTGATTGTCCTGCATCCATGCGGCCGCCTCGCGGTCGTCCTGGTCGGTCCAGGGCCGCGGCACCGTCGGCGTCAGGTCCCAGGGTACAGGTGCACAGAGCATGGTCTGGGCGCGAAACGCATTGTGCCGAATCGAATTACGCCCTGAATTGTTGAATGCAGGAGCCTCAGTAAGCAGGACGATCGCATTGTATAGGATCGCTTTCGGAGCGCCCTGGGCGTTGCGGATGAGACTGCCAGCCCAAGGCACACCGACGGCAGCGAAGAAGCTGCGCGGGTCGTCCCCTGGGGGCGTCGATCGGGCCACGGCACGGGCTATGCGGCTGGGATTTCTGCGACCATGCCGACGTGTCGGTCGATTCGCTGCCGAGCGCCCCTTTCAGACGGCATTGGGGTCATGACGGACGAGGCGGAACGCGGTGGTCGTAATGTCAACGGCCACGCCCGCAAGCCGATTTTCCCCGATGAACACGGAAATCTACGCCCCGTAAAGGTCGGCAGGATCGAAGAAGTCGGGCATGCGAAGCATGCCAGTCGCCATCGGTCGGCGCTGGGTCGGCGGTGCTGGTCAAGCTTACCGGGCAAGAAAGCTACGACACTAAGACGACACACCCTCTTGAGGAGCGACCGACGAAGCTGCTGGACAGGATCACGGAAACCGCGATCGGCTAAGTCGCGTCGCGCATGATTCTGTTGCGGATTTGGCGGGGATCGGGTGTCAAGCGATTGGTGTTGTGGTCGATTGATACCCGCTGCCCGGTCAGGTCCCCAGCCTGCCGGGCGCGGTGCATTTTGGGCCACCGCTCATGCAGCCCGAGAGCGGCTCGCCTCGATCTGTCTGGCGACATACGCCTTGATCGAGGTGACGACAATCTTCCGTGACTTACCAGCCTTGTAACTCTCTAGCTCGCGTGCTGAGATCAACTCGTACAGGCGAGTATTACCGCAGTCGAGCATAAGGCGTGCGCGCCGCGGGCTTACGACAAGCGGTTCGTCTGCGTTGATACCGGTGCTATGAATACTCATCTTGCCTCGCGTCTAAGATCGCTGCGGACGCGAGCGGTGTAATGCGGAGGTTCTCTTCCCAACCAGATTTTCAGATTTCGCAACGTGAGAAAGCTCGAAGTCTGGTGCGAAATTTACGGCTGTTTTCCGCTCCTCTCGCTTGCCACTGTCCTTCCCGGCTTGCGGCGCCGGTTTTTGTGCCGGTCATCCCCGGCGTTCTCTTGAATTCGCCGGCCGCTCGCTTCGTAGCCTCCGGCGCGCAATATCGCCTCCACTAGGGGGACGATCTCTCTTAAGTTCGGCGGTTTCTCGTCAGCCGCTTCGGCTCGGTCATATGCCGTGGCCGCCTTGTGGATTTCGCGGTCGGGTGCCGGCCGCAGTTCATCGGCGGCTGCGCCGGGCACGGCCGACCCGGTTTCTGGTTGAAGCAGCTCCCGATCCCGTGCGCCTGCTCGAGTATCACTCGTCTCAGGAAACCACGCGTGTAGCAACCCCGGCGCGGTCATCAGGGACGACTTTTCGAGGTAGCGCCGACAGGCATCTCGCCGCAGGAACACTTCGAGCCCATCGGCAGGGTAGGGCCTGCGGATTAATTCCGCGAACTCCTGCAAAACTTCAGGACCAAACGGCCTGAAGTATGGCGGCTCCGAGGTTAGCCTCACGATTTCTGATTCACCCGAAACATCGAATTCCTTGCGGATGATCGCTTCGGCGAAGTCCCTTGCAGCTTGGGCTCGTTCGTTCTTGTCGATCCGGGCTCTCCCGGGCTCTCGGGCGAGCCCGGTGGCAATTTCACCAATACTGAACAGGTCGCGATTTGCGAATGTACAGTCAAGCCGAGCAGCACGCGCCTTATCGCGATCCGCTTTCCCAAACATTGGCGCCTTTCCGCTGGCGTCCCGCAGGATGGTCGCGGCGGAAGGCCGGTGCGGATGCCGGGCTTGTCGGGTTGCAATCCCTATCCGCCGCGCGCTCAACCTACTCGCCGGCAAACGAGGAGTCGTGGGCCGATTGCAGTTCGGCCAGAATTCCGGCGTCTAAGCGAAACAATCGGCGGCCTTTGCGGCTAGCTCTGACGTTAGCCGTTTGCGCTCGTAAACGACCCCTGCAATGTCGGTTTCGGCCGCTCCGAGCCTGCGGCCAGCGGCGTTGGCGCGAAGCTTGAGGGGCTGCGTAAAGTCGGCACAGAGCATCTCGCCGGGATGGCTCCGGACGCGTGTGCAGCGTCTACTCTGCTGCTGTTGGCTTGCGAATCGGCACGACCTGGCCGGCCGCCGGCGCCGCCGCACAGAACTTCGCCCAGGCATCGGCCAGCTGCCGCCGCTTCTGGAATAGGTCACCGCGCCTGTAGGCCGCTTCAACCTTGTCGGCGACGGCGTGTGCGAGCGCCATCTCCGCCACTTCGGCCGGAAAGGTAGTGCGCTCGGCCACCCAATCCCGGAACGACGACCGGAACCCGTGCGCTGTCAGATCGCCGCGGCCCATCCGGCGCAGCAACATCAACATCGCCATATTGCTAATGGGTCGCCCCGCCTTGCTGCCGGGGAAGATCTGATCGCCCTGCCGGATTTTCCGGATCCCCTCGAGGATCGCGAGCGCCGCATCCGAAAGCGGGACCCGGTGTTCCTTGCCGGCCTTCATGCGTTCTGCAGGAACCGTCCATAGGCGCTCGCCAACGTCGATTTCATCCCATTTGGCGCCAATGACTTCGCCGGTGCGCGCCGCGGTCAGGATGGCGAATTCGAGTGCCCGGGCGGCTACGCCGTCCTGCTGGCGCAGTTCGGCTACGAACGCGGAAATTTCGGCGTAGGGCAGCGCCGCATGGTGCTCGACTCGGCGCACCTTGGCCTTCTTAGGTAACAGGTTTTCGAGATGGCCGCGCCAGCGCGCCGGATTTTCGCCCTGGCGATAGCCGCGCGCCGCTGCCCAATCGAGGACGCTCTCGATCCGGCCGCGCACCCGGCCTGCTGTCTCGGGCTTCTGTGTCCAAATTGGCTCGATCGCCTTCATGACGAGCCCTACGTCGACCGCTTGCACCGGCAGCGACCCGAAGACGGGATAGACGTAGGTGCAGAGAGTTGCCGGCCATTGCGCCGCGTGCTTCGGATTTCGCCAGCCGGCCCTATGCGAGGCGATGTAGCTCTCGGCGCAAGCCGCGAACGTCATCGCCTTGGCAGCGTCGAGCTTCGCCTGGATACGCTTGCCCCGACGGGCCTCGATCGGATCGAGGCCGTCGAGACGTGCCTTGCGGCATTCGAGCGCTTTCTGCCGCGCCTCGGCGAGGCTCACGGTATGGGTAGGACCAAGCCCCATCTCCCGAAGCCTCGTGCTTTCCTTGAAGCGGAATACCCAGCTTTTCGCCCCGCTGGCGCTCACCTGCAAAAAGAGTCCGCCGCCGTCGCCGTAGTAGCCACGGCGCTTGGCTTGCGTGATCGCCAGCGCGGTCAGCTTCCCGATCGTGCCTGCCATCGATCATACCCATTTGTTTACCCATCCCTTGAGGGTGGATAGTGGTGAACGACGGCGAACGTGTCAAGACAGGAGGCCCAGGAAATCTGCCGCGTTGCGAACGGTTATGAATGGTAGCGAATGGGTATGTGGCGGAGGAGGCGGGATTCGAACTCTCGGTCTCCCGCGATAGGGACGATGGTTTTCGCTCGAACTCTCAGGCCCGACTCCTTCCCGCGAGAGACGCCGATCCGGATCTCTCTCGCTCCGCCACAGAATCTGCTTTGCCGGTGCCGCCTAAGAATTTCACTGACAGATATCGCCGCAAAGCGCCGAAGCCATGGTAAAAACGCGACCGCCGGGGCGCCCGCAAGCGCTAACCTGGCAATGGGCCTTTGACCCGTTCTCGCAGAGCACGTTAGAAGGGCTGCTCAGGCAATCGCACTCCCCTCCCGCTCATCAGGAACGATGAAGCCGATCAACCGGCGTATAGCCGAGCAACTGGGCGTCCGCGAGCAGCAGGTCGCAGCCGCCATCTCGTTACTCGACGGCGGAGCGACCGTGCCTTTTGTTGCCCGCTACCGGAAGGAGGCGACCGGAGCGCTCGATGACGCCCAGTTGCGTACGCTCGATGAGCGGCTGAGATATCTGCGCGAGCTGGACGAGCGTCGGGCCGCTATCCTCGACAGCATCAGTCAGCAAGGAAAACTCGACGCTGCGCTCAAGCAGGCGATCGACGCGGCGGACAGCAAGGCGCGGCTCGAGGATCTCTATTTGCCCTATCGGCCGAAGCGGCGGACGAAAGCTCAAATCGCGCGCGAAGCGGGCCTCGAGCCGCTGGCAGAGGCGCTTCTGGCGAGGCCCGACCAAAGCCCGGAGCACGAGGCTCGTCGGTATGTCGAAGCTAGTAAGGGTGTGATTGATTCGACCACCGCTCTGGAAGGCGCCCGCGCGATCCTCGTCGAGCGCTTCGCCGAAGATGCCACGCTGATCGGGGCCCTGCGGGAGGAAGTGTGGTCGCGCGGCCGTCTCGGTTCGCGAGTTCGCTCCGGCAAGACGGAGGCCGGCGCCAAGTTCGCCGACTATTTCGAGTTCAGCGAGCCCCTGGTCAAATTGCCATCGCACCGCATCCTGGCGCTGTTCCGCGGCGAGAAGGAGGAGGTGCTCACCTTGGAGCTGGTGCCCGACCCCGCCGCACCGGATCGAGGCGAGCAGAGCGCCTTCGAGCGGCAGATCGCGAACCGGTTTAAAATCGCCGATCATGGTCGGCCCGGGGACCGCTGGCTGATCGACACAGTGCGCTTGGCCTGGCAGACGAGGATCCTGGTTCACATCGAAAGCGACCTGCGCCTTCGGCTCTGGCAAGCTGCGGAAGATGCCGCAGTGCAAGTGTTCGCCGGGAACCTGCGCGACCTGCTGCTCGCGGCCCCCGCGGGCGCGCGTCCGACGATGGGGCTTGATCCGGGATATCGGACCGGCGTCAAAGTCGCCGTAGTCACCGGGACCGGGCAAGTCGTGGCGACGGCGACGATCTATCCGCACGAGCCACAGCGTCGGTGGGACGAGTCGATTGCTCAGCTGGCGCGGCTTGCCCGAGAGCATCGGGTGGAACTGATCGCGATCGGCAACGGCACCGCCTCGCGCGAAACCGACCGGCTCGGGGCGGAGCTCATTCGGCTCCACCCCGAACTCGCGTTGACCAAGGTCGTGGTCTCGGAGGCCGGCGCCTCGGTCTACTCCGCTTCGGCTTTTGCCTCGCAGGAATTGCCTGATCTAGACGTGTCGGTGCGCGGAGCGGTCTCGATCGCGCGGCGGCTTCAGGATCCGCTCGGCGAGTTGGTCAAGATT
>DATEQL010000483.1:0-15241 GCA_035272665.1 Allostellaceae bacterium | reverse complement strand
AGAAACGGCGCTACCGTGGAAAACCGCTCCCGAATGGGCTCAACATCGATCACCACCACAACATATGGTATGAAGAGACGGTTGTAAAACCATATTTCATTCTCTCAAAAGTCGATTCGTTTATTTTCTGACACATCCTAGTGCATCGTGCCGCAAACCGGGAACGAAGAAGCCGGACGCGCCAGCGGCTGCATATGCCTTCGCGCGGTCCAGAGCATCGCCGGTAGACTTCGCCGGATCGCCTTCTTGGCCCAGAAACAAGTCTGTCCGCGCGTTGATGAAGAGGTCGACGCCCTTTTTTCCTGCCGCGTCACGAATAGCTGCGATCCGGCGCGCCTGCCGGTCGATCGCATAAAGCCCCGCGCCCTGGACGACGCGGTCTTCGAAATTGATCCCGATCACGCCGAGTTCGAGAAGGCGAGAAACGTTTTCGGCTAACACACGATCGTCGTCGCTGTATCCGCCTTCAAAGTCCACACACAGGGGCATCTATTGTGCCCGCGATTCGCGCTATTATCTGCGCGACGAGGCCAATAGGAATGGCTTCACCGTCCCTGTAGCCATGCGCCTCTGCGACAGCCCAGCTACTGGTCGCGATTGCCTTTGCGCCCGCGTCCAGAATCGATTTCGCAGAGCCAGCATCCCACGCGTTGTACAGGAGCAGTGGCGCGCCTTTGACGTGGAGCTCGGCAAATCGCGCGGCTTTTTCGGCTTGGTTCATTTCACTCTCCTCTTGCTGTGCGGCTGCGAACGATCAAGCCGCTGCGGCCGCGCGCAGACCAATCATGCGTCGACCAGGCTGATAGGACCGAGAAAGTCCATCTTGCCGACACCAACGCCGTTGTGGCGGAGGATGGCCACCGATGCTTGCGGCGTTATAGGCCCATGACAGCGCTGGCGGCCGGAGGCGCACAAACCAGGGCGCGATGAGAGCGTTGATCGCGGCGCCTCCCATGGCGGCCCATCCAGCGCCGCTGAGGACTGTCGAAAAAAAGAGTTGCCACGGCTCGACTGCGGATAGGCTCAATCGCATTGCGCATCTCCGTGATGACGGCGGAGTTGGTGGAAGCCACACGTAACAACCTCGCGTGCCAGATCGTGCGAGAAGGTGGCAAGCCATTGACGATGCGCTGTTCGAAAACCGACTGCGCCATCGACGGGGTGCGTACTGCAACCGACGAGTTGCGCGTCATGCGGCTCACGGCCTCTCGGAATCTCCCAGACGCAATCGTCGGTCATCAGCGCCAAAGCGCCGTCGACATCGTGCCGGTTCCACGGCGCCAGAAACCGATCCACAAATGCTTCGTCATAGCGCGGCATTTAGATTCTCCGTTGTATCGTTGCGGTGTGATCGATCGGGAGCGGCGCCGGACCCAAGAAACTCGGTCACGGACTGCGCTACAGCTTCCGGCTGTTCCAACAGCAGAAAGTGCGCGGCGCGAGGTAGATCGACGACCCGCACCCGCTCGCCCCACTGCTCGCGCAGCGCATATCCATTCCCCGGCGGCGCTACTTCATCGTCGAGCCCCTGGATCACGAGAAGGGGGGCAGTGCCGGCGCTCCACCAATATTCGAGCGGCACGTTCCGGCTGGTCGCGAGATGCGCGATATGGACGGCAGGCCAGCACTCGACCCGTTCGAGTACCTTGGGATCGGATGCCCGCGAGAGCCAGCGCGCGCCCAGTATGGTGACGCAATCGCTACCGTTCATCTTAACCTGCGTCGCATTGCGAAAGGACGTCCCGGGCGGTATCGTGGGTACGATGAGACCGCCCGCTGCAAGCAGCGTCACGCTGCGAACCAGCGGCGGCTGATCGACAGCGAGGCAGCGGGCGATCCGGTTGCCGAAGGCATGTCCGACCAAGTGCGCCGGACCACAGCCGATCGCCTCAATGACGCCGGCGACATCACCTGCCAGATCGTGCAACGTTGTGCCGTCGAGAGAGCCGCAACTGCCTCCGACGCCGCGCATATTAATCGAGATGGACTGGAACCCTCCGGTAGCCAGCACGCACGCCAGCTGATCAAAATAACCGGTGCTACAGCCTGCATTCGCAAGCAACACGACTGGTGCGCCCGAACCGCAAAGTGTGCATTCCAGCGTCGCGTCACCGACCTCGATGGTTCGATGCTGCTGCATTCTCACCTCCGCGCCTGCCCGCTTTCGGCAAGCATCTGCCTATGTCACACCGGTCGTCATATCCGGGGCGACCGCCGACGTTTCTGCCCAAGCTCGTTAGGAGAGGGCGAACACCGCCCTAAATTCCTGCCGTCAGATGTAACGAAAGATGGCCGCTATCGCTGGCCAAAACCGGACTCCATCCCCGAAAAGCATCGGGCATGGGGGAGAAGACGAGTATTATTGTGTCCATGTCGCTCGACTTTACGGAATGCGATCGGGCGCGCCTGGCGCGAGACTCGACCTATGACGGGCGGTTCTATACTGGCGTCCACACCACCGGCATCTACTGCCGTCCGGTCTGTCCGGTGCGCCCTGCACGGTCCGCCAATGTTTCGTTCTTCCCGTCCGCCGCGGCGGCGGAGGCGGCGGGCTTTCGTCCATGCCTGCGGTGTCGGCCTGAGACCGCTCCGTTCTGCAACGCTTGGATCGGCAGCCGGGCGACAGTTGAAAGGGCGCTGCGGCTCATCACCGAGGGCGGCGCGCTTGACGGCGAGGGGGCTACGGTCGAACGCCTGGCCGCTTGCCTCGGTATGGGGGCAAGACACCTGACGCGGCTATTCGCCCGCCACGTGCAAGCAAGCCCCTTAAAGGTGGCAAGAACTGCACGCGTGCAGCGAGCCAAACGGCTCATCGACGAGACGAGCCTGCCGATGACCGAGATCGCGATGCAGGCGGGCTTCGGCAGCCTGCGCCGGTTCAACTCCGCCTTTGCCGAAGTCTACGGTAGACCGCCGACTGAAACTCGCCGCAAGAGGCCTTCGGGCGCCGTGGTTTTGGCATGACCGCTATCGGCGCGTCGCGGTAATCCAGCACATCGATCCGTAAGCGCAGCTTTGCCGGAAAAGCCGACACTGCGAGATCAGATTGTTATCCGTTCAACCTCGTCGAGCGTGATCGCGTCGTCGGTGCGGTCATAA
Source organism: Allostellaceae bacterium (assembly GCA_035272665.1). Taxonomy (GTDB): domain Bacteria; phylum Pseudomonadota; class Alphaproteobacteria; order ATCC43930; family CGMCC-115725; genus AP-15. The sequence goes on along the minus strand of DATEQL010000483.1, from coordinate 12,142 downwards.
AGCTTCGTCGTGTGAGGGCTCTCATGCGCCGCCATGGCCTGCGCGTTTTCGCGGTATTATGGCGCAAACCCCTAAAACTACAGGGCTGCTGCCGTCCTACCGGTCCTCGTGCCGAGCAAGGGCTGGGATTGCGCTAGGGCGATGTGACCACGAAGCCGGCGCGCGGAAAATGGACACAGACCTCGCCGATCGCGGGATCGCTGCGCCGGATGACGATCTCATGTATGCCCGACGTAACCAATTCGCCGATGACAGGATCGCGTCCGGTATCGTCCGGAGTAACGCTGACGACTTGGCCAGGCTTCCGGCCGATGGGATCTTTCGCGTCAGTGGATGCTTTAGCGATTGAGGTAGCGGTTCTGGCCACATCGAGCGCTTGTTCGGAGGTCATTGGGCTCCGTCTGCCGTGGCCGATTGCGGCAACCCGCTCGGCCCAGCTCAGCAGCCTTGGAAAGCCATCGAGCGGCGCGGCTGTTAGTCCGAAATTTTGTTTCAAGAACCAAATCGGATGTAGGCGGCGAGGTCGGCAAGGCTAGCGGCGGAGCCCTGCAAAAATGATCGACTGTCAGCCAGGCTCTGGTCCAGCCAATCGAAATGCGCGCGCAGCTGATCGAGCAGGTTCGGCACTGCCGCCATCATTGCGGCGGGGTCTATATTTCGGCCGGAGAATTTGGCTCGGTCTTCAAGAAATCCTTCGGGCAACGCGTCGGGCTTCTTCGCGAATGCCATGCTGACAGCTGGGCTGAACGTTGTCTTCTCGGCCCACCAGGCAAGCGCGTCGGCCGCGCCGCGGCCGGCTGGATAAAAGCTCGGGGTGGGGTGCCGGCGCTCGAGTTCGCGCATGATCAACTGGCTATCGCAATAGATGTCCGCGCCGATCTGCAACACCGGCGTTTTACGGTAGCCTCCTGTCAGCGCCGTCAGGTCGGGTTTTGGCATAATCACGGGGATCTCCACCGATCCCCATGCCAGGCCCTTGAGACCAAGACCAATCCGAACTTTCTCCGAATAGGGAGAGATCTCGTAGTGGTGCAGGATAATATCGGTCATGAGGAGGTCCTCGTTCGTGGTGACGCAGTATGCTCGAGGGCGCGGCATTAAGCTGGCTGCTTCCGGACATCGTCATCCGCAGAAAGAGCGGCACTGCCGCGATCGCGCAGCTCGCACCGACAACGAATTGACCCGCGCCGGGAGGGGGATTGCTATCGGCTGATCCGGTTGGTCTGCGACGGCTGGCATTCGCGAGCGCGTAGATCAGGCTGCGTTTGAGACGCGCCCTACCGATAGGTCCTCAAGGCAGCGCCTTCATGAGCGAGCAGCCACCGTTTGCGGTCGACGCCACCGCCATAGCCCGTAAGGCTTGCATCCGCGCCGATGACGCGATGGCAAGGAACCACGATGGCAATCGGGTTGGCGCCGTTGGCAAGGCCGACGGCGCGAGCGGAGTTCGGGCGTCCCAGCTTTCGCGCCAACGCGCCATAACTTAGCGTTGTCCCCGGCCGAATTCCCCGAAGCGCCGCCCAGACCTCACGCTGAAAGGAAGTGCCAGCCGTCGCGGCCGGAATGGCATCGATCGCGGTTAGATCGCCCGCGAAATAACCGGCAAGTGCGTGCCGAATTGCCGCCGGCGTCTCGCGGCTCTTTACGACAAAATCGCCTCCGTCCTCGCCATAATGCAGCCTGAGGAGCTGCCGCATTCGGGCTTCGAAGTCATGAAAGTCGAGAGCCCGTAGACGCTCTTCGAGATCATGGATGAGGAGCATCGTCCCGACCGGGCTTTCGGCCCGGTCGATAAAGAACGTTTGAGGCGGCATCGGATTGGGCATCGAGATTGTCCTTTGAGTTGGTGCGGGCGCTCGCTCTCACTGCCTCCGCATCGCCTGTCCAGAGGTGTTGAGCCGCATAGGCTCGCCACGGTCGCCAGGCCTCCGCTCTAGCAAGGACTTCGGTAGCCGCGAGCCGCGCGCCGCCCGGAGGTCTTAAAGCTCGCATAAGACCGATATCGGCGGCGGGAAAGGCATCCGGCTCACGCAACACGCGCATGGCAATGTATTGCGCTGTCCATTCGCCGATCCCGCGCAGCGAGCGGAGCTTGGCTATTGCGCCCTCCAGCGACTGCGTAGGGCGGAAAAGACCCGCATCGGCGGCAGCAGCGCGAGCCAGTGCTGACAGCGCTTCCGCGCGGACAGCGGGCATTCCGAGCGACCGCAAATCGGCTTGAGCCAGTCTTTCGGGTGTCGGGAACGTATGCGTCAGGCTCGTCCCGTCGCTAGGACACAGCTTCTCTCCATAGGCGGCGACCAGTTTCGCCGCAAGTTTCAAGGCACCCGTTACGGTAATTTGCTGGCCGAGCATGGCGCGAACGGCGACTTCGAAGCCGTCCCACGCGCCCGGCACGCGCAGGCCCGGACGCCCGGCGACCAGCGGCGCAAGCAGCGGGTCTCGAGCAAGGTCCTCGCCGATGGCCAGCGGGTCCGCGCTGAGGTCGAAAACGCGTCGAACGCTCCGAACAATCGTGGCAAGCGATGCGATGCGCGGAAAGCGGATCGTCACGCGCAGGCCGCGCTCCCGCTCGTCCGGTTCAACACTGATCGCCCCTTGCGCACCTTCCAATGCGATCGAGCGCCGGTAGCGTTTACTCCCGTCAACCGCTTCGATGCCGGTAATCGCCCTTGCCGCGAGGAAGCCGATCATCGCATCCCAATCGTAGGGCGGTGCATAGGGCAGCATGAGCGTGATGCCTTCCGTGCCTGTCTGCTCGCCGACGGCACTGCTCGACCGGCGCAGCTCGCTAGGCGATCGCCGATACAGCGTGTGGAATGTCGCGTTGAAGCGACGGATGCTGCTGAAGCCAGACGCCAGGGCGACTTCCGTCATCGGCATGGTCGTCTCGACGATGAGCTGCTTGGCAAAGAGCACGCGGCGTGTCTGAGCGACAGCGATAGGCGATGCTCCGAGGTGCTGCCTGAACAGCCGCCGCAATTGCCGCTCACCGACTCCGAGCCGTTCCGCTAGCGCATCGACCGCCTCGCCATCGAGTGCGCCCTCGGCGATCAGCGCCAAGCCGCGCGAAACGGTGTTCGACGTGCCTCGCCACGCCGCCAGGTCCGGAGAACTCTCCGGGCGACATCGAAGACAGGGGCGAAAACCTGCCTCCTGCGCCGCGCTCGCCGTGGGGTAGAACGTTATGTTCTCCCGTTTTGGCGTACGCGCCGGGCAGATCGGTCGGCAATAAACCCCTGTTGTGCGAACGGCGATAAACATCCGTCCGTCGAACCGCGCATCACGGGTCGATAACGCTCGATAGCAGGCTTCGTGATCCAGTTTCATGGGACCAGTATGCCCGAGGGCGCGGCATTAAGCTGGTCGTTTTCGGACATCGTCATCCGCAGAAAGGGCCGCCTCGCCTTCAGATACCGTGTCCCTGGTTGCTCGCTACTCGACCAATGGCCGGAAGCGGCGCTCTGCAGCCGGTGGCTGACGACGCGGCGCATGGGCGAAGATGCCCCATACTGCCATTGTCGCGAACTGGTTGGCGCGTTTCGGCGAATCAGAGTGGCCAATCACTCTGAAGGCGGCTGCTATTCGATGACCTCGTCGGCGAGCAGCAGAAGCGTTTGCGGAATCGTCAGCCCTAGCGCCTTCGCAGTTTTGAGGTTGACGACGAGCTCGAATGTCGTCGGCTGTTCCACCGGCAGGTCGGCGGGTTTGGCGCCCTTGAGAATCTTGTCGACGTAAGTGGCAGCGTGGTGCCACAGCCCGTGCAAGCTCGGCCCGTACGATATCAGGCCACCCATATCCGCAAATTTTCTGTTAGGTGAAATTAGCGGCAGCCGGTTTGTCAGTGCGAATTCAACGATCTGGGCATCGATGGGGATCGTGATAGCGTCCGAATCGACGATCACCGCTTCGGCGCGACCGTGAAGTATCGCCTCGAACGCCTGGCCGAGATTTTTGGCGTCGCGCAACTCGACAGATTGGAGCGCAAGGCCGAGCTGGGGCGCCAGCCCCTGCAGTGCATTCCATGACGAAGCGCTGCTGCTGTTCTTGGGGTTCCAGAGATAGGCGATCCGAGACACCCGCGGCGCCGCCTCTTTGAGCAACTCCACCCATTTGCCGCTGAATTGTTCCTCGATTGCGAGCGACATTCCGGTCATGTTGCCGCCGGGATGGGCCAGGCTCTCCGCGAACTTCGAGCCAATCGGATCGGCAACGACGAACACTACCGGGATGACGGACGTGGCCCGGCGGACGGCATCCGTGGCGGGGAAACCCGCCGGAGTTAGGATGTCGACCTTTTGGCGCACGAGTTCCTCAGCCGGTCCGGCAAAGCGGGCGTCGTTCCCTTCCGGAAATCGACATTCAAAGGCGATGTTCTTGCCGTCGACATAACCGAGCTCGCGAAGGCCCTGCCAAAGGCCGTCACGCGCGATCATGTCACTGCGGAAGCCGAGCCACCCGACCACCGGTATATCCGGCAGATGCCGCCCTGCGGTCTCCGCAGAGACCGGGATGACGGCGCAGAACGCCAGCGCAAGGACGTTCGCAAGTCGCATCATGTGTGGATGGCCCCGGCCCCGCAAGAGGTCATGGTGCGCGTGGTGCAGGTGTCGCTTGCAGTCATGTGTCCGGCCTGTTGGTGCAGTCCGGGCGGACTGCTGGCCCTGATGGGTTCCGCGCATCGAGGCATCATCATTCGAACGGGATCGCTGTCCCGATGAAGCGCCAAGCTGCTCTCGATTGCGTCGGATCGACCGACTGTACCATCACGCTTCCTTGCTCTCTCGCAAGCTCCTGGTCTGCCGGCGGTTTAGGCCGCTGCAGCCCGACGCCGGTAGCTCTGCTCGCGGCGCATCACCGCCCAGGCGATGCGCGCCGTCTTGTTCGCCAAAGCCACCGCAACGACCAGACTCGGCCGCCGGCGAGCCTCCAGGTCCTCCAGAGCATGTGTCGTCCCGCCAGGTTGCTCCGCAACATATCACCGGCAGCTGGCCACAATCAGCGAGATGAGTTAGCGACGCTTCATGAGGGCCGCTTTGGGTCGGCCCTGGATGTTCCGGGGTGAGGCCGGAAAGTCCAGAGTCGGCGCGTTGCAGCCGATCATGGTTGGCTCGTGATTAGGCAGGAGTTGCCCCTTAAACGACGTTCAGGTAGCCAGGGCAAACCGGCGGCTCGGATGGGAAGGGACCTTCGCTGGTCGTGCGCGCCGACGGTACTCGGTATAAGATTTGCCCGAGCAGGAAGCACGTCATGCATGCTGGATCGCCGGATCGGGCAAACCGCCGCCGCGCCTCAAGCCTCGCGGTGATTATTGCTGGCTGTCTTGTTACGATCCTTGCTGCCAACCTAATCTTGGTTCCTGCATTGGTTGGTCAGGCGCAGGTTCAGCCGACGGCAGGACCCGTTGGCAGCCCGGAGGGCGTTTGGCGGGAGCAAATCCATTGGATTCCGATGGTCGACGCTGCCGGCAGTCAGCATCTGTTGCAGGCGCGCATCTGTCGTCCACCGGGCGAGATGCCGGCGCGGACCGTGGTCATCGCGCATGGCACATTCCCAAACAATCGAAACGCCAAGCCCGGACGGTGCGAGGGGGAGGCGATGCGGTGGTTTCTCGACCGTGGATTCATTGTCGTTATGGCCTTGCGGCGCGGCTATGGCGCGACCGGCGGCGACTGGGTCGAGGGCATTCACCACAAACCAGGCGATGATTACCTTCGTCCCGGACTCGAAACCGCACGGGACATAGCGGCTACGGTCGATTAGCGACTGCGCTCCCCTTTGCGCGGTCGCAGGCAGCGGTCGTTATTGGCGTTTCGGGGGGCGGCTGGGGAACGGTTGCCTACAACTCGATCCCGCATCCCCGCGTGACAGCCCTTATCAGCATGGCCGGCGGACGCGGAGAGACCGTCACGGAAAACGGGGTTCGGCGGCCCGAACTCGGGGTTTGGCGGCCGGACCTGCTGATCGATGCCGTCGGACGTTTCGGACAGACCGCGACGACGCCGATGCTTTGGGTCTATAGCGAAAACGACAGCTATTTCGCACCGCCGATCGCAGCGTCGCTTTACGACGCCTATACGCGAAACGGCGGCAAGGCGGAGTTCGTGCAGGTCGGTCCATATGGCAATGACGGCCATCGCCTCTTCTTCGGAACGGGCGGCTCGCAGATTTGGGGCCGGTTGGTTGAAAGCTATCTTGCCCGGCAACCAGCGCAATAGCGCGCGAGGGATGAGTGTCGCTGTGGCGAACTAAGCGAGCCTGGATTGAAACCGGTGGTATCCTGCAACCGACGACCGCTTTCGGCGCATCTCGCCCGTTGCCGAATCCCCTGACCAAGGTCCGCTTACTGAAGCCCGGCTGCTGACGCTCGACCTCGCGGGCGGGGACCACTCTTCTTGCCCCTTTGCCGCCAGTCCGGATCCCCGGCTTTCGAGAGACGACTGGCCGCTTGGTGGTACTCGCATCGCCGCTGCCCTCGTGATTGTAGCCGAACTCAGTCGCCGCGGCCGAACGCGTCCAGGAACGCGGTCACGAAGGATGAGCGTACCGGATCGCCGCTGCCGAGGCCGAACGGCGAGCTCGCCCGGTCGGAGGAGGCGAGCAGGATTAGGGTCAGCCGTCGGTCGGGGACCTTCAGCAGCAGGGCCGAGGAGGCGTCGGTGTAGTAGCCGTAGTGCCAGGGCATGGGCGCGCGGCCGCGGAGCTCCCAGACGAACCAGCCGAGCCCGTACGGAAAGCGCTCACCGGTGGGCGATTGCATGGGTGTCCAAACCTGCCCCTTGGCCTCCGGGCTGTAGACCTGGTCGCGGTCGATGGCGACGTCGTACTTGGCGAGGTCGAGAACGGTCGAAATGAGACCGGAGGCCGCGCTGAAATATTCGAGCGGCGGCCGCAGGACCGCCGGCGGCGTGAGTGTCCAATCACGGTTGAGCGTATACGGTTTCGCTATGCGGGCAATGACGGCGGCCTTGTTCGGATCGCCGGCGCCGAGCGCCGTGTCGCGCATCCCCAGCGGCTCCAGGATGTCCTCCTCGACCGCGCGCTTGAAGCCGCGTGGCGACACCGCATCGACGACCGCCGAGAGACGGGCGAACAGAAAGCCGTTGTAGGCGTAGGCCGTACCCGGTTTGCCCTCGGCGGTGTGGGTCAGATGGTGGCGGACTGTGATCCGTTCGGCGGCGCAGTTGTAGTTCCTGGCCTCCGGCAGGTCCTTGATCGTCTCGCACCAATGCCGGTAGTCCGGATCATAGGTCGCCATGGCTTCGTCGAGGTCGAGCTTGCCCGCCTCGACCAGACGCATGATGACCGCTGCGGCAAACGTCTTGGTGAGCGAGGCGACTGGATAGGGCGTATCCGCCGCGGCCGGCGTCCCCTCGGCTAGGTCCACGATCCCGAAACCACGGGCCAGCACCGGCTCCTGCGCATGCACAACTGCGATCGACATTCCCGGGATGGCGAGGGCCTGGCGCAGCAAATCGCACCGCCGCTCGAATTCCTGGAGGTCGCGGGCCATCCGGCCCGATGCAGCGCTCACGGCCTGCGCTCCAGCCGGTCGAGCGAGCCCGGCGAGGCCTCCGAGCGTGGCAGCACTGCCGGCCGCCAAACCGAGGAGCGCGCGCCGATCGATCGGCGGCGCGCTGTCACCTGCGCCTGCCATATCCTCGTCCACCGCTCTTCACTGCTGCGCTCGAGCGCGAATTTCGTCGATCCCGCCTGCAAAGTAGAAAGCGGCGGTGGGTAGATCATCGTGAACACCTCCTAGTATTTCGGCGCAGGTCCTCAATGCTTCGGCGAGGCTCACATGGGAGCCTGGTCGATTGGTCCATGGTTCCGCGCAGAAGAATGGCTGCGAGAAGAAATTGGCGAGCTTGTGCCCGCGCTCAAACGTCAACGGATCGGCCGTTTCGGCAAGAGCCGGGTCGAGCTGCAAGGTCACAGCTTGCTTTACCCGGTCGGCTATTGATGCGTGCTCGTCTCCCACGGCTTTCGTCTCCAGCAGCTCAGATCGCGAAGTCCGAGGATCGACGCAGGGGTAGATTTTCCTCTCGGCCATACCGCGTGACAGATGGATCACCGTATCGACGGAAGCGAGTTCGGCCAGACGCTCCGTGGTCCACGGGCCGTCGCCAGCGCGAAAGAAGAATGTCTGCACAGCCCCGACCGTGCCCTCGCTGAACCCGTCTTTCTTCAACTCCGCTGCATGCGAGAAATCTTCTTCCTTCCACCGCTGGACCAGCGTGAACAGGGAGATGCGATCCGCCTTGCCGCTCAGCCGACGCACCAACTCCTCCATTACGACCGTCGTTCCGGCCCCAAATTCGCCGGCTATTGCGACGGTTCCCCCGACGGCCAACGGGCATAGAACGTCGAACACCTTGATCCCAGTCTCCAATAGCTTGGGTTCGAGTTTGCGCCGGCGCGGACCAGCGAGAAGTCTCACCGCACGGCTGAAGGTATTTCCATCGATCGGGGTCTCTGCTTGACGGAGCGAGTTCAGCACGGTTGCTCCGCGCTGCGCTTCACCCGATGGGGATGCAATGACACCGCGCACGATGCCCACCGCCGGGTCGTTGGATCACCTGGACGGTCATTGTTCGGCGGTTAGTCTCGTCGCTAACCGCGAGTTCCGCGAGCAGATCAGGCAAGGACTGCGGATCGAACAGGGCCTCGATCACATCGCCGCGCGCTCCGACCAGACGCCCGATCCGATTGGCGAAGTCATCGGGTAAACCATGAGCCTGAAGGGTTTCGGCCACCATAGTCAGCACCCTTTCTTTCAGTTTTGAGCGAGCGGCATGCAGGCGGTTGTTCACCGTCGTTGCCGAGATACCGAGAAAGTTGGCGATGTCCTGGTGCGAGCACTCATGGATATAGAACAATGCTGCTGGCTCCCGCAGACTCACCGGGAGTTCCGCAATGGCGGCAAGGGCGGCTCGCGCATGCTCGCGTTGAACCAGATCATCGTCCGGCGAAATACGTTCGCTCGGGACATTCTCCGCCGATGCAAGCGGAACGATCTCCAATTGCCTCTTTCGGAGCGCCCGAAATGCCTGATGCCGGACGATACCACGCAGCCAACCCGGAAAAGCGGCGTGGTCGGACAGGCTTGGCAAGCCCGACCACGCGGCCAGAAATGCCTCCTGGACGGCGTCCTCGGCCTGATGAAAATCGCCCAACAGAGCGAGCGCTGAGCCGAACGCGAAGTGCTGAAACCGTCGCGTAAGCTCGACAAAAGCGTTTACGTCGCCTTGGCAGGCGCGGTGAACCAGTCGTTCCAGGTCCATCTCATGTTCCTCGCACAGCTAAGGTGCCAGGAAAGTGGGCTGTCCTTTACGTCAGTTCGGCCCTCCGAAAAATTTTTGCTCTCCAACCCGGCTAGAACGACCGGTTTCGGCGCTGACCGACCGCTACTCCGGCGATCGACGAATGCGGAGGAATGCCTCGAATCGGCCGTCCACCTTCGGCTAATGCATGCGCGCTGGACCCCTCAACAAACCCGCCCTAGCATTTATGTCCGTCTTGCGAAGGTCCGGGATGCAACGATCGTCGCGCGTCGATTACGACGCGATCGCGGAACTCTACGACAGCACGCCGCATCGCGAGAAGTCGGCCGACCCCGAGCTCACAGCGTTTTTGGCCGGGTGCGGGACGGCCGCGAGCCTGACGCTGCTCGACATCGCATGCGGCACCGGCAACCAGCAGATCGCGAACCGGGGCATAGCGCCGGACGCGAGGTTCGTCGGTCTCGACGGCTCGCTCGGCATGCTGCGCCAGGCGCGGCGCAAAATGCCGGACATCGTCTGGGTGCACGGCGACAGCGCGGCGTTGCCATTTGCCTCGGGCAGCTTCGATTTCGTTAGCTGCCAGTACGCCTTCCATCATTTCCGCGACAAGGCGGGCATGCTGCGCGAGGCCTTTCGCGTGCTGCGGCGCGGCGGCCGGTTCGCGCTCTACAATATGTGTCCGCAAGAGTCCGACGACTGGCTGTACTACGCCTATTTCCCGGAGGCGAAGACCCGCGATTTCGCCGATTTCTGGCCGCCCGACGCGATCGTTTTGGAAATGAGCGCAACCGGTTTTGCCGGAGTCGAGGTGCAGCGGCGGCATGTCCACCGCGAGCGCGACCTGGCGGAGCTGCTGTCGGCCGTTCGGTTCCGCGAGCGGAACTCGCAACTGCTATCGCTATCCGACGCGGCGTATGAGGCCGGGCTGCGGCGTATCGAGCGCGACCTCGATAACCCGCAGAAGCACAAAGTGCGCTCGGACCATCTTTGCTTTGTCACTGTGTGCGGCGATAGGCGGTAGATCGCGCAATTCGGGCTGAGAATGACCGCTATCGGCGCTGAGGCGTCATCCGGCCCCAGCGGCGAATTGGGCTCGATTCCCGATCCCGTTGCGGCGGCTGGTTACTGGTTACACGCGCCTGAACACGCTAAAGAGAACCAGTTCTGCTGCTCGATGGCGAATCCTGGCTATTCTGAAAGCGCGCTTATGGGGGTTATGCGATTGTCCCTGAAGCTGGTATGGCGCGATCGCTAACAGGAAGGTTGCGCGCGGAAGCGACGGCGCTGCCGGGTTGGATAAAACCGCAACTCACCAAATTGGTCGACGAGCCGCCGGAAGGGCCGGAATGGCTCCACGAAATCAAATTCGATGGCTACCGGATGCATGCCCGGTTGGACCAGGGCGCCGTCCGCCTGCTGACGCGCACGGGGCTCGACTGGACCCATAAATACCCGGCCATCGCCTCGGCGGTATCGTCACTCCCGGCGAAACAAGCCTATCTCGACGGAGAACTGTGCGGTGTGCGTCCCGACGGCACGACCTCCTTCAGTCTGATTCAGACCGCGTCCGACGCCGGCAATGCGGAGACGCTGGTCTTTTTCCTGTTCGATATCCTCCATCTCAATGGCGAATCCATCGGCCCGAGGCCGCTTTCAGAGCGGAAGGAACCGCTCCGCGAATTGCTGTCGGGTGCGGGCTCGCCGCTTCACTTGAGCGATCATCAGATCGGTCGCGGCCGGGCCTTCTACGACCATGCCTGCGGGTTAAAGCTGGAAGGGATCGTCTCGAAGCGCGCCGATGCGCCCTACGCCCCCGGCAATCGTGGCCTCTGGCTCAAGGTCAAATGCCTGAACCGCGAGGAATTTGTGGTGGTGGGCTGGACCGATCCCGAAGGCGCACGGCCCTGGCTCGGAGCGTTGCTGCTCGCCTACTACGATCCCGATGGCCGGCTGATTTACGCCGGCCGCGCCGGGACCGGCATCGACCATGTGGAACTCGAACGCCTGTGGCGCCGCCTGCAACCTCTGGCTACGTCAAAAATGGCCCTCGACGTGCCGCCGCCGCGCGCCAGCCGGTTTGGCTCCCCCCTCGTCTTAAGCCGCGTGCATTGGGTGCGGCCCGAGCTTGTCGCCGAAGTCAAATACCTGACCTGGACGGAAGACAACCTGCTGCGCCAGGTCGTCTATCAGGGTCTACGCGAGGACAAGCCGCCCGGAGAGGTCCGCCGCGCCGTGCCGCATCCGATACCAGTCGCGTCAACGCGCCTGCCTGCTCGCTCGAAACGTCCACCGTCCGGGTGACAAGCGCCAGCCCTCTCTCGTCGCCGAACATAGCCTCCTTATCCTCCCGCCGCCGGTAGCCGCAGCGCGCCGGCGATGCCTTGTCCCTTCTTTTCTCTCTGTCTTGAGCCGCTGTGAGGCCGCCGTCCGACAGGCCTTCCCTATCGATGGTGACCCGGGGCCGCAGGAAAGGCCCTGATCGTCGGGGCCTCGCGACAGACAGGAGAAAAGGATGACGAAGATGATCACCTGCGCCGAGCTGCGTCACCGCAGGCTGGAGGAGCTTCAGGCTCTGTTCCGGAGCCTCGAAATCGAGCTGCTGCGCACGGAACCGGGTTCGTTCGAGCGCACCACAGCGCTGGCTAACCTGGAAAACGTCAGCCGCGCCATGGCGACATGCCTGGCCCGGCGGGCGCACCCGCGTCCGACGCCCTAGTGCGGGCTCGTCACGCTTTGCCGATCCCGCGGCAATCCGCCGCGGGGTCGGTGAGTTATCTGTTCTGCCCGGCATAGCCGCGGCCCGTCGATGGGATCAAAAGAAGGGTCCGGCGTCTCACTTCATTCAATCAAAGGCGACG
>DATEQL010000482.1:0-7727 GCA_035272665.1 Allostellaceae bacterium | reverse complement strand
GGAAACGATAGACCCCAGCATGGCGTTCAATTTCAAGGACGGCGTCACCCGACGGATGGGTTCGGGAGAATGACGCAATCATGCAAGGGAGATCGAGAATGTCTGAGGCCCAGCTACTCGAGGATGTGAGCATCGCCCGTGCTGATCTCGCAGCTGGCCGAGTCATGTTGACTCCGCCGATTTGCACGATGGGAGAGGACGCGCATCTGACGCAGTATCGCGTTTTCGCAACGCTCGGAAACGGCCGCCACCTGATGATCGGCGATGACCCGCGCCTGCCGAAGATGCCTGCCCAACCAAGGCTGGCGGACTTCTTCCGGCACCGCTTCGTGCCGATGGTAGCGAACCACCTTCTTCAGAGCGCGAGCCTGGCGAGAAAGACCGGGCTGGACGAGAAGGTCGTGATGGCATGTCTACTGCACGACATCGCGATGGCCGGGCTTATCACCAGCGATCATGGATATTGGGGAGCACCAACTGATCGAGCCTTATGTGGCTGAGGAAGTCAGTTGGGGCGTCACCATCAGGCGCTGCGCTACTTCCCCGACGAATCCGTCGGGTACCGATATCCCGAGGCGTATATCCGCTACTTCGGAGAGGACTATCGGCCGCCGAACTATCTTCGCCAAGCCTACGAGCGGGCACGTCGGCACAAATGGTACATGACGAGCAGGCTGATCACCGTGAACGATCCATACACCTTCGACCCAAACACAGTGATCGGCATCGAAGATTTCGAAGACGTGATTGGCAGACACTTCAAGCAGCCGAAGGAAGGTCTCGGGTTTGATAATTCCTCTGCCCATATGTGGCGCACGATGATTTGGCCGCGCAACTCTCTGTAAGGCATAGAGCCTAGTATAGCGTATCAAAAATTAGATTGCACAAGTTGACTGAGAAAGACATGACATTTCCTTGTCTTCCCGGCGGGCTGGCGGGGAGATCCACAAATGCGCTGCTCTGCATATCCGCCAATTTATGCACCCAAAGTACTGGCCCGGCGCGGGCGCAGCAGGTGATGATGATCGGCGGAGTAAAGGCGACTTTCGGACGCCGGCGCGCCGGCGAGGGCGCGGCCGACCAGTACGAGTGCGGTGCGGGTGATCCGCGCCTCCTTCACCTTGTCGCGGATATCGGCGAGGGTGCCGCGGATCAGCAGCTCATCGGGCCAGCTGACGCGATAAGCGACAATCGCGGGACAATCGGCGCCGTAAGCGGGGGTCAGCGCGCGGGCGACGCGCGCGAGGTTGGCGATCGAGAGATGGATCGCCAGGGTCGCCCCGCTGGCGCCGAGGTGTTCGAGCGCTTCGCCCTTCGGCATCGGTGAAGAACGCGTCGCGGTACGGGTCAGGATTACTGTCTGGGCTACCTCGGGAAGGGTCAGCTCGCAGCCGAGTGCGGCCGCTGCGGCCGCGAAGGACGGCACCCCCGGGGTTACGTCATAGGGGATCCCGAGGGCGGCGAGCCGCTGCATCTGTTCGGCTATCGTGCCATAGAGCGACGGGTCACCGGAATGGAGCCGCGCTATTTCGAGACCGCGTCGATGCGCCTCGGTCATATGCGCGATGATCTCGTCCAAGGTCAGCGGTGCGGTGTCGATGACGCGGGCATCGGGCGGTGCGGCGGCGAGGATCTCGCGCGCCACCAGCGAACCGGCATAGAGGCAGACCGGGCAGCGCTCGATCAACCGCAGCCCGCGCACGGTGATCAGATCGGGCGCGCCGGGGCCCGCACCGATGAAATGCACCGCCATCAGCCGCCGGCGAAATAGCCGCGCGTGGTGTAGAGCCGGGGCGGATCACCGTCCAGCCGGCGGGTGGTGCTGCTGCCGACCAGGACGAGGGTCATATCTCTGCGCTCGCCAGCTCTGACAGAGCGAGGACATGCCCTGCTTCGCCGGCGCGCCCGAGATTGCGGCCGAGAGAGACCGGGGTCTGTGGCGCATGATGGCGCAGCAGGATCTCCACCGCCTCGGCGAACCGGGCTGACCGGCGTGCCGAGCGCGGGTTGTAGAGCGCGACGACGAAATCGGCCGTCGCCGCGGCTTCGCCCGCGGAGGACGGTTTGGATGCACGAACATAGGTACGAGACGCATCGCTCTAGCGATCGTCAAGTTCGATGGGGATGGCGGGAACCGGGAGAAGTGTCAGAAGCACGGCTTCTCGATGCAGTCATCGAAAGGGAGCGCGAGCCGGTCCTGAAACTCTCGGCAATGTACCCTCTGGTTCGGCGATATGGATGCGCGATCAGAGCCGTGCGGCACAGTCTCTTCAACCCGACGTCGGCATGGTGCCTCGGCCGAGTTGGTCGAGAGCGATTTCTTTGTTGGCGAGCGCTGACGCAACCAGTTCACGCAAGGGCGTTTCGGGCGCCGAGCCGAAGCGGGTCGCGACCTCGTCGAAAATTGCGATGGCCTCCTCACCTCGGTCAAGTTGGCCGAGCCTGACCCCCTTGTTGACGAGCGCTGAGGCGACCTGTTCGCGCAGGAACAACATGGGTGCCGCACCGAAGCGAGCGGCCACGTCGTCATAAACTGCAATTTCTTCATCCTTGCGGCTCAGCTCGCCGAGCGCGGGGCCTTTGCTGAAGAGAGCTTTGACAACCGCTTCGAGTAGGGGCAATTCAGGCGATCCGGCGAAGCGAGCGATCACATCGTCAAAAACCGCGATGGCCTCCTCGGCTCGGCCGAGCCGGTCGAGGGTGGCACCTTTGTTAAGAAGCGCTTTGGCAATCAATTCGCGGAAGGACATTTCCGGCGCTAGACCAAAGCGAGCGACCAGATCGTCATAAACTGCGATTTCTTCATCGGTGCGGCCAAGCTGGCCCAGCCTGATCCCTTTGTTGAAGAGCGCTTTGGCGACCAATTCGCAAATGGGCAATTCGCACGCCGTACCAAAGCGGCCGACCACCTCGCTATAAACCGCCACGGCCTCGTTGCTTCGGCCAAGCTCGGCGATTGCGGCCCCTTTGTTGAACAGTGCTTTAGCGACACGTTCACGCAAGGCCAACTCCGGCGCTGAGCTGAAGCGAGCGACCATATCGTCAAGAACTGCAATGGCCTCCTCGCGGCGATCAAGTTGGCCGAGCCTGGTTCCCTTGTTGACGAGCGCCGAGGCGACGCGTTCGCGCAGGGACAATTCGGGCGCTGTACCGAAGCGAGCAACTATCTCCTCGTAAACCGCAATTTCTTCTTCGCTTCTATCAAGTTGGCCGAGCCTGACCCCTTTGTTGAAGAGCGATTTTGCGACCTTTTCACGCAAAGGCAATTCGGGCGCCGCGCCGAAGCGGGCGAGGACCTCGTCAAAAACTGCGACGGCCTCCTCGTACCGATCAAGCTGGCCGAGCCTGATCCCCTTGTCGACGAGCGCTGAGGCGACCAATTCGCTCAAGCGCAATTCAGGTGCCGCGCCGAAGCGGGCGACGACCTTGTCAAAAACTGCGACGGCCTCCTCGTATCGATTAAGCTGACCGAGTGTAACTCCCTTATTGAAGAGCGCCTTGGCCACCTGTTCGCGCACGGGCAATTCGGGTGCCGCGCCGAAGCGAGCGACCATATCGTCAAAAACTGCGATAGCCGCCTCGCACCGATCAAGCTCGCTGAGTCTGGAACCCTTGTTGACGAGCGCTGTAGCGACCTGTTTGCGCAGGGGCAACTCCGGCGCCGCGCCGAAGCGGATCCCTACATCGTCATAAAGGGCGATGGCCTCCTCCCGTCGATCAAGCTGGCCGAGCCTGAACCCCTTGTCGACGAGCGCCGTGGCGACCACTTCGCGCAGGAGCAGTTCCGGCGCCGTACCAAAGCGGGCGACGACGTCGTCGTAGGTCGTGATTTCTTCCTCGCTTCGACCAAGTTGGCCGAGCCTTGCCCCCTTATTGAAGAGCGCCTTGGCGACCTGTTCGCGCAGGGGAAATTCGGGTGCCGCACCGAAGCGAGCGACCACATCGTCAAAAGTTGCGATGGCCTCCTCGCTACGGTCGAGCTGATCGAGCGTCCAGCCCCTGGCAACGAGCGCTGAGGCGACCTGTTCGCGCAAGGGAAATTCGGGTGCCGCGCCGAAGCGGGCAACCACCTCGTCATAAACGGCGATGGCCTCTTCGCTTCGGCCAAGCTGACCGAGCGTGAACCCCTTGTTGAACAGTGCTCTCGCTCGCGAGGCCCGCATGTCCGCATCGCTACTGGAGGCGGCACGCTCGATAATTTCCGAAAACGTGCCAATCGCGTGGTCAAGTTTGTTCAAATAGAATAGGGCCACCCCCAGTGTATCTTTCGCCTCAACCCACTCCATATCCGAAGCGGCGGCCTCCAAGCCCTTTTCAGCACAGAAGAGCGCAGCGGAGTAATTTGGTGTCTCGGCAGTGAACAGCTTGCCTGCTTCTGTAATCCAATATTTGAAGTCAGGAGGCGCCGGGATCGTCGGGGAGACGGCGGAAGCGATCGGGCTGATTGGGACGAGACCGCCGACAGAAGGACCTCCTATATCACCCAAATGATCTCTCAGCCACTTGGCCAAATAACCTTCAAGCACGTCACAAAACTCGTTTACATCGGAATATGGTCTGGATAAATGTCTCTTTTCTTTTTCAATTGTACCTCGAAATTCGAGAACCTTTTTTAATTGATCAGGGTCAGGTAATCCACTTATATGTTTGAAAAATAAACCGACGTTCCGAATTTTTCTTTCTTTGTACAACAGCTCTGCAAGTTCCCACTCCTCTTCCGTCCCAGAGGAATGCCCACTGCCGGTGGGCGTCCCCCAGCGGTCGTGCAGAACGAACACGGCATAGTCACACTGCCTGAGATCGTCGTTGATTAGCTCCTGCGGCCGCCCAACGCCACCGATCGTGTCCTCCCAACCCACGGGATCGAACAGGACGCCAGCTGGCTTACCGTGATATTTATTGAATTTTTCGAGCGTATCGCGGAACCCCTTCCGCTCGTTATCCAGCCCTCGCGGGGAGCCGATGAAAACACGATATTGCGTAAGAGATTTCGGCATAGTTAGAAATTTGAGTAGGTGGTTCGCACGTCTCGCAGACTCGCGCTAGCGTGGCCGAGGAGCAAGCGAAAATGACTTGCTTGGTCGACGGACTGCGTCCGGGCCTCTGCATGACGGCCGCTCGGGCTCTCTTACGCCTGCTCACCCCCGGCAGGGCGCATCAGGTGATGGTGGTCGGCGGCGTAGAGCCGGCTTTCCGAAGCGCCCTCGCCGGCGAGCGCGCGGCCGACCAGCACCAGCGCGGTGCGGGTGATCCGCGCCTGCTTCACCTTGTCGCGGATGTCGGCGAGGGTACCGCAGATCAGCAGTTCGTCAGGCCAGCTGACGCGATAGGCGACGACCGCGGGACAATCGGCGCCGTAAGAGGGCGTCAACGCGCGGACGACGCGCGCGAGGTTGGCGATCGACAGATGAATCGCCAGGGTCGCGCAGCTCGCGCCGAGCCGCTCGAGCGCTTCGCCCTCGGGCATCGGCGAGGAACGCGTCGCGGTGCGCGTTAGGATCACCGTCTGGGCCACTTCCGGCAGGGTCAGCTCGCGGCAGATTACGGCCGCCACCGCGGCAAAGGACGGCACCCCCGGAGTCACGTCGTAGGGGATGCCGAGTGCGGCGAGCCGGCGCATCTGTTCGGCAATCGCGCCATAGAGCGACGGATCGCCGGAATGCAGCCGGGCGATTTCGAGCCCGCCGAGATGCGCCTCGCTCATATGCGCGATGATCTCGTCCAGGGTCAGCGGCGCGGTGTCGATCACACGCGCGCCGGGCGGGGCTGAGGCGAGGATCGCGCGCGGCACCAGCGAACCGGCATAGAGGCAGACCGGGCAGCGCTCGATCAACCGCAGCCCGCGCACGGTGATCAGATCGGGCGCGCCGGGGCCCGCACCGATGAAATGCACCGCCATCAGCCGCCGGCGAAATAGCCGCGCGGGGTGTAGAGCCGGGGCGGATCACCGTCCAGCCGGCGGGTGGTGCTGCTGCCGACCAGGACGAGGCTCAGCATGTCGATCTCGGCGCCCGCGAGTTCGCGCAAGGCGATGATGTGCCGTTCCTCCCCGTCGCGCCCAAGGTTGCGGCCGATAAAAACCGGGGTCTGCGGCGGGCGATGGCGCGACAGGATCTCGGCCGCATCGGCGAGCCGCGCCGGCCGTCGCGCCGAGCGCGGGTTGTAGAGCGCCACGACGAAATCGGCCGCCGCCGCTGCCTCGAGGCGGGCACGGATCGCCTCCCACGGGGTCATCAGGTCGGAGAGCGAGATCGCGCAGAAATCGTGGCCGAGCGGCGCCCCGGCCCGAGCAGAAGCGGCCTGTAATGCCGAGACGCCGGGACAAACGACGAGCTCGACGGTTCGCCATTCCGGTTTCGCCGCACGGTCGAGCAGCTCGAAGACCAGCGAGGCGAGGCCATAAATCCCGGCATCGCCCGAGGAAACGAGCGCTACCGAGCGGCCTTCGGCGGCGAGATCGAGAGCCCGGCGCACCCTCGCCTCCTCCTCGCCGAGCGCACTCGCGTGGCGGTTCTTGCCCGCGATCGCGCGGCCGAGCAGGTCGAGGTAAAGGCCGTAGCCGACGATTTCGGTCGCGCGCGCCAATGCCATGCTCGCTTCGGGGGTGCGCCAGACGGGGTCCCCCGGGCCGATGCCGATGACCGCGAGCGTCCCCCGCCCGCGCCCGATCGCGTCGGCGTCGATCGGCGCGGGCGCTCGCGCCACCGCGCAGGTCGCCCGCCGCGATTTGCGCTTGGGCACGACCAGCATACCGTCGCTGCCGGCGGCCGCGAGTGCCGCACCTTCCGCCACCCCCCAACAGCCGGTCGCGCGAAAGGCCGCCGCCGAGCGCTCGGAGAGGCGGGCCGTTTCGGCAAGCAGCCGCTGTGCCGGAAAGAACCGCGCCGGTACGCCGAATGCCGCGGCGAGCGCGTGAATCCCGGTTTCAGCAAGCTTCAACTCGACCGAAACCACCGCCGCGACCGCCGCCGCCGCGAGACCCGCCGCCGCCAATGTCGAATGCACGAGATCGGCGATCTCCTCGGCCGAACAGCCGCGCTCACAGCCGATCCCCAATGCCAGGACGAGGGGGTGGAACACGAGGGCATCAGTCCCGGCTTCGACGGCGCGGTCGGTGACCACGATTTGCCGTTCCGCTCCTTCCACCCAGCGGATCGGCACCCTGCGCAGCCAGTCGGCGCCGCCCGCCTCGGTGACCAGGGTGACGGGCTCGCCGCGCAAGAGTGCCGCGGCGATCGGCTTCACCCTCTCCGGATTAGCGATCCGCCAGCCCGCCGGGGGTTCGTCGAGGGCGAGGCCGAGCCGCAGATCGCCTGCCGTGGTGATCGCGGCGACCCCGCCGGTCAGCGCGGCGACGGCGCGGGCGAGCGCATTGGCGCCGTGGTGCCCGCCGATCAGCGGCACCGCGACCGAACCGTCCTCGGCAACCGCGACCACCGGCGGCTCTAACCGCTTGGCGGCGAGCAGCGACGCCACCGACCGGATCAAAATGCCGCTCGCACAAAGGCCGAGTATCGGCCGGCCGGCTTCGAATAGCCGAGCAATGTGCGTCGATGCGTGCTCGTAGCTCTCGTCCCAACCAGCTGGGTGTGCGCGCGGCCCGTGCAGCCGTGCGCCGGGTAGCGCCGTGCACAGCCGCCGGCCGAGCTCCGCACCGGCAGGGCCGAGCACGACAATCGCAATGTCTTCCGGTAGTCGCTCGGTCATAATCCGGCAGCCCCCAGCAA
>DATEQL010000481.1:0-2781 GCA_035272665.1 Allostellaceae bacterium | reverse complement strand
GTCGGCATCCCGGTAAATCATGCGCTGCCGGGCGTCGGCAAAAATCTGCAGGACCACTTTCTCGCGCGCGTCACCTGCTACGTTACCGGTGCGAAGACCTTGAACGAGGCGTCGCGCGGCCTGCCGTTCGCCGGCGAGGTGTTGCGTTATTTGCTCGCCGGCACCGGCATGCTGACCTACGCCGCTTCGCTCGTTGCCGCTTCGGTCAAGGTGCTGGAGGAATCGGCGACCCCCGATATTCAATGTCTGCTGGCCTCCGGCAGCTTCGCGCCGGGGCCGATCCGCCGGCTCGACGACAAGCCGGGCATGACTGCCGGCATCTGGCAGATGCGGCCCCTCTCGCGCGGCTATGTCGAGGCGCGCTCAAGCCGGCCGGAAGACCCGCCGGCGATCAATCCGCGCTATCTCTCCGAGGAGACCGACCGCCGCGCCGTTGTCGGCGGCCTCAAGATAGCGCGGCGTCTCTTTGCCGCCCCGGCGCTAAAGAAATACGTCGTTGGCGAGAACCTCCCCGGCAGCAATGTCCAGAGCGACGACGAACTCCTGGATTACGCGCGACAATACGGGTCGACCGTGTTTCACGCGACGTGCACCTGCAAGATGGGCCCAGACGCGATGGCGGTGGTCGACGGCCGGCTGCGCGTCCGTGGCATCCAAGGGCTGCGCGTGATCGACGCCTCGGTTATGCCGACGGTCACCTCGACCAATACCAACGCGCCGACGATCATGATCGCCGAAAAGGGTGCGGCGATGATCTTGGAGGAGGTCCGCCAGAAACTGGCGGCGTAGAAACACTCGGTGTCATTGCGAGGAGCGGAGCGACGAAGCAATCTCGGTCCGGCGGGCTTGCCGGCTCGGGATTGCTTCGCTTTGCTCGCAATGACGCTCTGGGAAGAAAGGAAACGCGCATGCAGGCGGATTACGTGATCGTCGGCGCCGGCTCGGCCGGCTGCGTCCTCGCCAACCGGCTGACCGAGGACCCCGCGACGCGGGTGGTGCTGATCGAGGCCGGCGGACGCGACTGGAACCCGTTGATTCATATCCCAGCCGGGTTCATGAAATTGCTCGATCACCCGAGCTTGACCTGGGGCTTCAAGGCTGAGGCGGATCCCGGCACCAATGGCCGCGCCATCCCCTATCCGCGCGGCCGGGTGCTCGGCGGCTCGTCGTCGATCAACGGGCTCATCTATATTCGCGGCCAACCCGAGGATTTCGACCATTGGGCTCAGCTCGGCAATCGGGGGTGGGGTTGGGACGATGTGCTCCCCTACTTCAAGAGAGCCGAGGACTGGCAGGGCGAGGCGAGCGAGTTGCATGGCAATGGCGGGTTTCTGACCACCTCGCCGATGAGCGAGCGGCCGGCGGCTTGCCAAGCGATCATCGAAGCCGCGCAGGAGGTCGGGCTCGAATACCGGTCTGACGTCAACAACCTGCCGCCGGGTGCGGGGGACAGCATCGGGTGGTGCCAGCAGACCCGCGGCGGGCGGCGGCGGGCCAGCGCCGCGCGCACCTATCTGCGGCCGGCGTCGCGGCGGCCGAACTTGCAGGTGGTCACGAAAGCGCTGGCGCACCGCGTGCTGTTCGACGGCAAGCGCGCGGTCGGCGTCGAGCTCTCGCGCAATAACGGAACGGAGCGGATCGACGCAGAGCGCGAGGTGATCCTTGCTGCCGGCGCGGTCGGGTCGCCGCATCTGTTGCAATTGTCCGGCGTTGGCGACCCGGAAGTTCTGTCCAAGGCTGGCGTCCCGGTGAACCACGCGCTTCCTGGGGTCGGGCGGAATTTCCAAGACCACTACATCGCCCGAATGTCGTGCGAGGTGAAAGGCATCGAGACACTGAACGAGCGGGGCCGTGGTCTCTCCTTTGCGGGTGAGTTGCTGCGCTATGTCACCGAGGGGAAGGGGATGCTGACTTACAGCGCCTCGCTGTGCGCTGCCTCGGTCAAAGTGCTCGAGGAATCAGCGACCCCCGACGTGCAATGCGTCTTCGCCCCGGCGAGCTACAAGTCGGGCCTGATCCGCGTGCTCGACGACAAGCCCGGCATCACCGGTGGGCCGTGGCAGATGCGGCCCTTGTCACGCGGCTACGTGCTGGCGCTGTCCGCCGATCCGCGCGAACAGCCGGCGATCAACCCGCGCTATCTCGCCGAGGATACCGATCGCCGCGCGATGGTCGGCGGGCTGAAATTCGTGCGCCGCCTGTTCGCGGCGCCGGCGCTGGCGAAATACGTCGTCGCCGAAAAGATGCCTGGGCCGAACGTGCAGACCGACGACGAGCTCCTGGATTACGCGCGGCAGAACGGCTCGACCGTGTATCACGCGAGCTGCAGCTGCATGATGGGCAACCATGCGATGAGCGTCGTCGACGACCAGCTCCGGGTGCACGGGCTCGAGGCCTTACGCGTCATCGACGCCTCGATCATGCCAGCGGTCAGCTCGACCAACACCAACGCGCCCACGATCATGATTGCTGAAAAAGGCGCGGCGATGATCATGGCCTCGGCACGGCAAAGGCTGGCGGCGTAAGGGTAAATTCACGCGGTCCCCTTGACCGCCGGTCGGGAGAAAGCCTACACAGCACCATCTGCGCCGTGGACAAGCGCAGGCAATCAAGGAGATGGCGGATGGCTCGCATCAGACATATCGCACTCGTGACCGATGATCCCGCGAAGACCGCAGAATTTTACAAGGAGCAATTCGGGCTGACCGAGCTCTATCGCCGACCCGGGGATACCGGTGAAAAGGGTGTCTGGCTCAGCGACGGCTACATTTATTTTGCGAT
>DATEQL010000480.1:0-5214 GCA_035272665.1 Allostellaceae bacterium | reverse complement strand
GAGAAAGTCCAGGATGTCGTCGGCCTCTACCTGGGCCCGCCGGACAAGGCGATGGTGCTCAGCGTCGACGAGAAGAGCCAAGTCCAGGCGCTCGACCGCACCCAGCCGGGGCTGCCGATCAAGAAGGGCCGCGCCGGCACCATGACCCATGATTATAAACGCCATAGCCTGCCCCGGCGAAGGCCGGGGGCACGACCTCGCTGTTCGCCGCCCTCGATGTCGCCACCGGGGCGGTGATCGGGCAATGCATGAAGCGCCACCGCCATCAGGAGTTCCTGCGCTTCTTGCGAACCATCGACCGCCACACCCCGCCGAAACTCGATCTCCACCTCGTGCTCGACAACTATGCCACCCATAAGCATGCCAAGCTGACGGCATGGCTCGACAAGCACCCGCGCTTCACCCCGACCTCGGCATCGTGGCTCAACCAAGTCGAGCGCTTCTTCGGCTTGATCACTCATCACCGCGTCCGGCGCGGTGTCTTCACCTCAGTGCCCGAACTCGAAGCGGCCATCCACGACTGCCTCGACCATCACAATGCCCGCCCCAAGCCCTTCGTCTGGACAAAATCGGCCACGGAAATCCTCGCCAAAGTCAGCCGCCCGCGGCGCACCCTCGAAACCGTCGCGCAAGGGAATCAAGTGATAAACTCAGTACACTAGGGTATCAGCCGCTCGCGTGTTAAATCGACATCGGCCGCATCGGGCGAGTAAGGCAGGATTGCTCGTCCAGCTTGCTCCAAGGCATTCTGCATAGATACCGAACCTTGGGGCTGCGGCGTGAACTGCGTATTGTGGACTATCTGCATCTCGCCCAACTCGGCGCGGGTTATTCGGACTGGTGTCCGGCCGCCAGTGGTTTCCATCCGGCCAAAGCGGCGCAATACCTCAAGTGCTGCATCCCGGATTTTTCGGGAGTCCGAACTGGATTGAGCTCAGAACGGTATCCCGTCCGGCTAGCTTGGGCAGAAAAGAATGAAAGCGGTTGACCTACTGCTTCTTGCTTCCTCTGCCATCCCTTTTTCCCGTGGCTTTTGCCGGCGGGAAGGAGGGCGGCAACTGGCAACCTTGCCGCGTTAATTCACGAACGCGGGCTGCTCGAAGGTTCCGTTGACGATCGGCGTCGGGTGCAACCCCAGCCACTTGTCGAGGATCGTCGAGTAGACGCTGCGGAAGTCCATATTCGGGTTGAGGTCGCCTTGAACCAGATGCTCGGGTTTCAGGGACGGCATCTCGCCGTAATGACCGCCCTTGACCTTTTCGCCGAGCACGAACGCGACGCCGCCGGCACCGTGATCGGTACCGGAGCCGTTGTCGTGCACGCGACGGCCGAACTCGGAGAACAACAGCATGACGACGTTGTCGGCATGGTTGTGCTCGCGCAGATCGGCCCAGAAAGCCTCGATGCCCTGGCTGACGGCGCTCCACAGGAGGCTGTGCCCCGGGTTCTGCCCGGCATGCGTGTCAAAGGTGCTGTGGTCGCAGTAGAAGATCCGGCTGCTGATGTCGGCACAGTGCGCCTGCGCGATGCCCTTCAATTTGCGGGCGATCGGCGTGTTCGGGTACTGCACCGTCGAGGAGTATTTCTGCGGCGCGACCTTGATGATGTCCTCGCCCTTCAGCGAATCGATCGCGGTCTCGCTCAGATAGTCCATGACCGGGCCGCTGCCGATCGCCGGGCTGTATATCTTGGCGAAGCGGTCGAGCACCTGGGTGCGCTCCGCGCCCTGCACTTGCGGCAGGAAGCCGTAGCGCTCCAGCGGGCCGGCGACGCAGGCGACCGGCACGCCGGGGCAGACGAGCGCGCGCGGCAGACTTGGCCCCATGCTGACGACCTGCACGACGTTTTCCTTCTTCGGGTCGAATTCACGTGCGACCCGACCGAGCCAACCTTCGGTCCCGACCTTGATCGGCTCGCAAGTGTGCCAGATGTCCATGGCCCGGAAGTGCGACCGCGGCGACTCCTTCCAGCCGACACCATGGCAGATCGCCAATTTGCCCTCGTCCCAGAACGCCTTCATCGGCGCCATGTAATCCGGGATGCCGTAGGTACCGTCGAGGTGGATGATGTTGTTGTCGGGGATCCCGACCGCCGGCCGGTTCTCACGGTACAGCGGGTTGGTGTAGGGGATTATGGTGTTCAGATAGTCGTTCCCGCCCGTGAGTTGCAGCACAACGATCACGGGATCTTTCTGTGCCGTCTGCGTTGCAGGCATGTGTCTTGCTCCTTGTCCGGTATTTGACTGGGGTTGCTTAGGCGAATTGATACTCTCGATTCTAGCAAAAGAGCTGCCACGGGGCGCATGCGTTGCGGTCGCCGACGCAGGATATAACAGACGACACTTGCGCAAGTTTACCCTATACGGCTTGACATGTGATAGGTAGCGCATCGATCATGCATGGTCAAGGATCAATGGTACGCCTTTGGGGCCGCGTGGCTCGGATGGGTGCTAGATGCCTTCGATGTCACCGTGTTTCTGCTGATCATCGTGCCGATCGCCAGGAAATCACTGACCGACGTGGCGATAAAAGGGCACGGTTGAGAAACACCCGCGACATACCCGCATTCCTGCTTTACATTACCGGCAGGGCTTCGCGGAAGGAGCCGGGTGGAACGGGAGGTGGAACATGGCAGCGGTCGAGACCGTAAACAACATCTCCTGGTGGAGGGAGCCGACCAAGGACCAGTGGTATGCCTATGTGGCAGCCTGGGCGGGGTGGACCCTCGACGCGTTCGACTTCACCGCGTTCTTGTTGATCATCGTGCCGATCGCGAAGGAATTCGACGTGCCGGTGCCCGAGGTCGCGTTCGTGCTGACGATCACCCTGTGGATGCGGCTTCTCGGCGCCACCGCCAGCGGCTGGCTCGCCGATCGAATCGGCCGCAGGACGCCGCTGATGATCTCGATTGCCTGGTACTCGGTCTGTAACTTCTTGGCCGGCCTGGCGCCGAGCTTTTTCCTGCTGTTTCTGTTCCGGGCGCTGCTCGGCATCGGCATGGGAGCGGAATGGCCGGCCGGGGCCGCCCTCGCGATGGAGACTTGGCCGGCGCGCTCGCGCGGCTTCATGGGCGCCGTGATGCAGGGCTCGTGGGGGATCGGCTTCTTGTTGTCGAGCGCGATTTACGGTCTGTTCTACAACTACATCGGCTGGCGGGGCCTGCTGATGATCGGCATCGCGCCGGCTCTCCTGATCATCTATATCCGGTTATATGTCAAAGAGCCCGAGATCTGGGTCGAGAATCAGCGCCAGCAGAAATTGCAGGGCCGTGAAGTGCGTGCGCCGCTGTTCTCGATCTTCAAGCCCGCACTGCTCGGCAATACGCTGACGACCTGCCTGATGATGGCGAGCGCGTTTATCATCTACTATGCGAATTACGCGCTGTTCGCGACCCATTTGCAGCTCGATCTCAAGCTGAGCCCGGCGCTGGTCGCACTGCCGATCGCACTTGCCAACACATGTTTCTTTCTCTCTTCGCTGTTCTGGGGCTGGTTGGGGGAACGCATCGGCCGGCGGTGGGCGATCATCATCCCGGCGGCGCTCGGGGTTCCGACGGCGTTCCTTTACCTGACGACCCAGGATTACACTTTGATTGTTATCGGATTTGCGTTGCAGGGGATGTTTGCCTGCGGCGGCATGCACGTTCAATACCCGGCCTATCTCTCCGAGCGGTTTCCGACCGAAGTGCGGGCGACAGCGGTCGCCTTTTGCTTCCACCAGGGGGCGATCTGGGGCGGGTTGATCTCGCCGCTGCTCATTTTATACGCAACCACCCAGCAGATCGCCCTTTCGGGTCCGATTCTCGTCACCACGGTGGTGGGCTTGGCCATCTTCCTTGTCGCCGTACTGTTAAGCCCGGAGACAAGAGGAAAGGTCTTGGTGGCCGACCTGACCGTCGCCTGAGCCGTCTCGGGTCGGCCCTCGCCGGCGGTGGCGACATCGGCGAGGGACGCCCGCAATCCCCTCATAGGACTGATAGAGCTGCCCGCCGCTCACCGAACGATGGTTGAAAAACACCCGCGACATTCTCGCATGCCTGTTTTACATTGCCGGAGGGGCTCCACGGGAGGAGCCACTCGAACGGCGGAGGAGAAGCATGGCAGCGGCCGAGAACGTGAACGACGTCCCCTGGTGGAAGGAGCCGACCAAGGAGCAATGGTACGCCTGGTGGGCCGCCTGGCTGGGGTGGACCCTGGACGCGTTCGATTTCACCGTGTTCCTGCTGATCATGGTGCCGATCTCACAGGAATTCGGCGTGCCGTTGAGCGAGGTCGCCTTCGTACTGACGATCACATTGTGGATGCGCTTGCTCGGCGCCGTCGCCTCCGGCTGGCTCGCCGACCGAGTCGGGCGAAAAATCCCGTTAATGATATCGATCCTCGGCTACTCGCTCTGCAACTTCATCGCCGGGTTTTCGCCGACCCTGCTGTTTTTGCTGATCTTCCGCGCACTGCTCGGCATCTTCATGGGAGCGGAGTGGCCCGCCGGGGCGGCTTTGGCGATGGAGAGCTGGCCGATCCGCTCCCGCGGCTTCATGAGCGGAGTGCTGCAGGGGTCGTGGGGGATCGGCTTTGCACTGTCGAGCCTGATTTGGGGCCTCTTCGTCGGTTATATCGGCTGGCGCGGCATGCTGTGGATCGGGGTGCTGCCGGCGCTTTCGGTGTTTTATGTGCGCCGGTATGTCAAGGAGCCCGCGGTCTGGGTCGAGAACCGGCGGTTGCAACGCACTCAGAACCGCGAGGTGCGTGTGCCGCTGCTAAGCATCTTTAAGCGCGGCCTGTTATCCAACACGCTGACCGCGTGCTGGTGGATGGCGAGCAACTTTATTCTCTACTACTCGCTCACCGCATTGTTTATCCCGCACTTGCAAAGGGACCTGAATCTAAGCCCGACGCTGGCCTTCTGGCCGGTTCTGTTCTTCAACCTCGTGGGTTTCGTGGCGATGTGCTTCTGGGGCTGGACCGGCGATCGCATCGGCCGCCGCTGGTCAATGATCATTCCGGCCGCGATCGCGGTCCCGATCGCGCCCCTCTATCTGCTGACCACCGACTTCAGTTGGATTTTTCTCGGCTACGTGCTGCAGGGGGCGTTCGGCGGAGCTTTGTATAGTCAGCTCCCGAGCTATCTCTCCGAGAGGTTCCCGACCGAAGTACGCGCGACGGCGAGCGCCTTCTGCTACCATCAGGGGGCGATCTTTGGCGGCCTCGTGCCGCTC
>DATEQL010000479.1:0-14429 GCA_035272665.1 Allostellaceae bacterium | reverse complement strand
AAGGACCGACAAATATCCCGATCTCGAGGTCATCGCGGCCGTTCGATTGCTTCCAATCGTGAAATCGATGAACGAGCTGCTCGAACCGGGAAAACGGTAGCGCGCTGCGCTTGCGCGATTCCGAGATCAGGCAATACCGGCATATATGGGCGCATGGCGCGTGTCGCAGCGAAAATCTCAGGCCTTTACCCGCGATCTCTCTCGGCATTCTCAGCCTCCAGGGTGCCGTAAAGCCCGGGATCGGAGGTCAGTTCTTTGTGCCAAATCGCTCGCCGGACACGATCGGTGCGACGTCCTGCATGAAGCACTCCATCGATTGGAGGAGCTGGTCAAGGTTGCGGTTGCCATGGAAGTTGATCTGAAAGGCATCGAGGCCCGCTTTTTCGCGGTAGCTTAACAGATCGTCAGCGACTTCGGCTGGGGTGCCGTGGCCAACCGGCCGCTTGTCGCCCGACGATGGCGCATTGCCGGTGATCGTGCTGAACTCGACGCGGAAGCTCATGCGCGTTGGGATCGGCAAGCGCTCGATTTGGTCGCACACCTGGCGCAACGCGGTCTGACGCTCGACCAGCTCGGCGAGGGGCAGCGGGGTCGGCTGCCATAGCGCGGCGAACCGCGCAGCTCGGCGCAGCGCCGCATCGCTGGCACCCCCGATCCAAATCGGCGGATGCGGCTGCTGCACCGGCTTCGGGTCGACATGCATGTCGGAGAACGAAGAGAACCTCCCGGCGAACGAGACCTTGCCCGGCGCCCAGCAGGCCTGCCAGAGGCGCAGATATTCGTTGGTGCGGGCGCCCCGCTCGTGGAAAGGCACGCCGAGCGCGGCAAACTCGGCCTCGTTCCAACCGACGCCGACACCGGCGATCAGCCGGCCGCCCGACATCCGGTCGATCGTCGCCAAGCTCTTGGCGGTGGCGACCGGGTTGCGGTACGGCATAATCAGCACCGAGACGCCGACGCCGATGCGGGTCGTGTGCGCGGCGATAAACGACATCGCGACGAACGGATCGTAGACGTTGGTCCACGGTGCAGCACGGGAAGAGCTATCGACGATGATGTGATCGTTGACGAAGATGGCGTCGAACCCGACCTCGTCCGCCTTTTTCGCGGCTGCGACGATCGCCTCGGGCGACGTCTCGAACCCGAGGTAATCCGAGTTGGGGCAGCGGGTCGAGAAGCGGATGGACATGAGTGCCTCGCGAGGTGTTCGGTCCTGAAGAAGGATATCAGGCGAAGCCGACCACCGCGTGCGGAACGTAGGGTTCCTCGAGGGCGGCGATCTCCTGGGCCGTCAACTTTACGGCAACCGACGCAAGCGCGTCATCGAGGTGGTGGAGCCTGGTGGCGCCAACGATCGGTGCGGTAATGACCGGCTTTGACAGGAGCCAGGCAAGAGCCACCTGGGCGCGTGGGATGCCGCGTGCATCGGCGACTTCGGTCACGCGATCGACGACCTTCTTGTCGGCCTCCTCTGTCTTGGCGAATAGCCGAGTCATCGCCTCGTCGGTCTCGGCGCGCGTGCTGGTGTAGCCCCAGTCGCGGCTCAATTTGCCGCGCGCCTGCGGGCTCCAGGGGATGACGCCGATGCCCTCAGCCTCGCACAGCGGCAGCATCTCGCGCTCCTCCTCGCGATAGAGCAAGTTGACGAGGTTCTGCATGCTGACAAAGCGGATCCAGCCGTTTTTCTCGGCGATGCCGAGGGCGCGGGCGAACTGCCAAGCGTGCATCGACGAGGCGCCGAGATAGCGCGCTTTGCCAGCCTTGACGACATCATGCAGCGCTTCGAGCGTCTCCTCGATCGGTGTGTCGTGGTCGAAACGGTGGATCTGATAGAGGTCGACATAATCCGTGCCGAGCCGACGTAAGCTGTTGTCGATCTCGGCGAAGATCGCCTTACGCGACAGCCCGGCGCCATTGGGGCCGGGGCGCATCCGGCCATAGACCTTGGTGGCAATGACAACCTCGTCGCGGCGCGCGAAATCCTTGATCGCGCGGCCGAGGATCTCCTCGCTGTTGCCGAGCGAATAGCGGTTCGCGGTGTCGAAAAAATTGATGCCTGCTTCGAGCGCCTTTTCGATGAATGGCCGGCTCTCCTCCTCGGGGAGGCTCCAGGCATGATTGCCGAGATTGCCGCCGCCGTAGCTCATGCAGCCGAGGCAAATGCGCGAGACATCGAGGCCGGTGTGGCCGAGCTTGGTGTATTCCATCGTTTATCCGAGCCCGTTCGCTGTCGCGGAACTCACTGCGATATTGGTCGGTCGCGTCAGAACCATTTTTCTTTGTCGACGCGGTTAAGCAGCGGTTGGCCGGAGGCAAAGCGTCGGCAGTTCTCGATCAGCGTCGCTTCCCATTTCTCACGATAGGGAGTGCCGTGGATCGCTACATGCGGCGTGATCAGCACGTTCGGCATGCTCCAGAGCGGGTGGTCGGGCGGCAGCGGCTCTGGGTCAGCGACATCAAGCCCGGCCCCAGCGAGCTGGCCGGAGCGCAGCGCCTCGACCAGATCGGCCGTTACCACGCAGCGACCGCGCGCGATGTTGATGAAATACGCCCCATGCTTCATCCGCGCAAAGCGCCTGGCGTTGAACATCCCCACCGTGTCCGGCGTCTCGGGCGTGGTCGGGATCACGAAATCGGCCCCCCCAGACGCTCCTCCAATCGGTCCGGGGTCGCGAGGTCGGCCATGCCGGCCGGGCGTTCGGTCACCCGCGGATCGATGCCGAGCACGTGCATTCCGAGCGCGGCGCATAGCTTCGACGCTTCGCCGGCGGCACCGCCAACACCGACGATCAGCACCGTCTTCTCCGGGAGATCGATCATCTCGGGGCCTCGCTGCCACCGCTTCTGCGGCAGGTAGTGATCGAAGCGGCGGGCGAAGGCGAGGAGGAACGCGACGGCGTGGCCGGCAAGGTGCTCGTTGTAGCTGCCGCGCATGTTGGTGACGATGACATCGCTTCTGACCAGCTCGTCGTAGAACCATGCGCCGCCGAGCCCGGCTCGGGCGGCGCAGATCCAGCGCAGTTTTGCGGCCCGGGCGAGCAACTCGCGTGGCACGGTGCCGTAAGCGGCATCGGCGTCGGCGATGTCGTCGGCGGCGTCCTTGGGATCGCGGAACACTTTGACCACGACGCCCGGTACCGCCCGCCGGATTTTCTCCGGCCAAGACGGATCGAGATCGGGTGCGAGCAGCAGAATCTTGAAACCCATTGACTGATCCTCTCACGCAGCCTCAGGCACGAGGCCGGCAGCGGCCAGACGGTGCTTCGCCTCCACGTAAATGTCAGGAGGCAGCGGCCCCCGGCTCAACGCCGCCAAGTTGGCAGCGAGATGGGCCGGGTTCACGGTGCCGACGATCGTCGTGTCCATGTCCGGGTGAGAGAAGGTGAAGCGCAGGACGAATTCCACCGGGGTCATCTCCTGCAGCAGATCATCGAGGGGGGCGTGCGCCCAACGGTTCCATTGCATTCCGGTCCGCTTCTCCGGCGCTGGCGCGCCCTTGGCCGCCCCGCCGCGGATGACGATTCCTGCTCCGGCCTCGGAAGCCGCCGTGATCGCCGCCTCGTGTTCGCGCTCGACGGCGGAATAGGGAATCTGGAAGACGTCGAAGACGCCCATCGCGATGTGGTCTCTGAGGTGGGGAAAGGTGCCTGACATGCCGATGAAACGCACCTTTCCGGCATCTTTGAGTTCGAGCAGCGCGTCGACCGCGCCGTTCTCATCAAGGATCCGCTTCGACGGCGAGCTGTGGAACTGCACGACGTCGAGATGATCGGTTTTCATGCGGCGCAGGCTTTGCTCCACGCCGGTAATGATGTTTTCGCGCGTGAAGACGTGCGGGTTGCGCTCGCCCGGGGGTGCCGGCGGTGCGCCGACCAGGCAGCCGCATTTGCTGGCGAGATAGTACTCGTCGCGGCGATGCCCGATATAGCGGCCGATGCGCTCCTCACTGAGCCCGTAATCAATCGAGGTGTCGATGTAATTGATGCCCGCGTCGAGCACCGCGTTGAGAATGGTTTCCGCTTGAGCCTCGCTGATGTCGCGAGCGCGCGGCGCGCCGCGCAACTCCATAGCGCCGTACCCGAGCATCGTGACCGACAGTCCGGTCGACCCCAGTTCGCGCTTTGGCAGATCGGCCATGGCAACCTCCGTCGTAATCAGCGCCGAAACGGCGTTGCGAGGGTCAGGAACTCGACAAATTCGTCTTGGTAGTCCGGGTGCCAGCGCGACAGCGCAGGGCGGTTGCGAATAATGTCCTCGGCTGCCCAGAGGACGCGCCGGTTGTCGATATCGCGGGTCACGTCGTTGTCGGGGCAGATGATGTAGAAGTCGCCTGCCGCCATTGCCGCCATCATGAAGTCCACAACCTGCTCCGGCGTCCAGGATCCGGGCGGCTTCTCGGTGCGGCCGCGGGCGGTCATGCCGGTAAAGGTCGAGCCTGGCACCAGCAGATGCGCGGTGACCTGGCAACCGTCAATGTTGCGCAACGAATGCGCCAAGCCTTCGGTCAGCACCTTCACCCCGGCCTTGGTGATGTTGTAGGCGGTATCGCCCGGTGGGCAGGTGATGCCCTGTTTCGAGCCGGTGTTGACGATCGCGCACGGCGTCTTCTGGTCGATCATCGCTTGGGTGAAGGCGTGCACGCCGTTGACGACGCCCCACAGATTGACCGAGAGGACACGCTGCCAGCGCTCGTAATGGTCCCACGGGCCGCCGCCCGGCGAAGTGCCGGCGTTATTCATCAGCACGGCGACTTCGCCGAAATCGAAATAGACGCGTTCCTTCAGGCGCTGGACCTCCTCCATCTTGCTGACATCGGTCGGCACCGTGACGACGGTCGCGCCCGGCAGCTGCTCCCTCGCCCGGTCGAGCGCCTCCTGGCTCAGATCGGCGAGGCAAATCTTCATGCCCAGCGCCGCGAACCGCTTTGCCGCCGCGAAGCCGATCCCGCTGGCGCCCCCGGTGATAACCGCGGCGCGTCCCTCCGCCAATGCCGGGTGTTGAGGCATACGAAGCCCTCCTATTGACGGCGCGGCGTGTTGAGGTTGACCGTGACGTTTTTGCGCTGGGTAAAGCTGTCGAGCATTCCCTCGAGCGAGAACTCGCGGCCGATGCCGCTCTGCTTGTAGCCGCCGTAGGAGTGCCCGGGCGCCTGGCCGAGCCCTTGGTTTACCTGGACCCAGCCCGATTCGATCGCATGCGCCACCCGCAGCCCGCTGCCGATATCGTGGGTCCAGATATAGGCGGCGAGACCATAATGGCTGTCGTTGGCCATGCGGATCGCGTCGGCCTCGTCGCGCCAGGGGATCGCCACCAACACCGGGCCGAAGATCTCCTCCCGCGCCAGCCGCCAGTCGTTCGAGGCGTCGGCGAACACGGTTGGAATGGCGAAAGACCCTTCGCTGAGCGGTCCCTGTTTCGGCGGCAGGCCGCCGAAAACTAGCCGCGCGTCCTGTCGCTTCAGCCCTTCCTCGACATAGCCGCAAACCTTGGTGAACTGCTTGTCGTTGATGATGTAGCCAATGTCGGTCGCCTCGTCGAGCGGGTCGCCGAGCTTCAGTGTCTCGGTCTTGGTCCGCAGCTTGTCGAGGAAGCTGTCGAAGATGTCGGCATGCAGGAACAGGCGTGATCCTGCGGTGCAGGACTGGCTCTGGCGGGTGAAGCGCATACCGGTGATGACCCCATCGACGACCCAATTCTCATCGGCGTCGGGGTAGACAACGGATGGGCTCTTGCCACCGAGTTCCAGCGAAGCCGGCACGATCCGCTCGGCCGCCGCACGCATGATGATCTTGCCGACCTCGGTCGAGCCGGTGAACGACAGTTTGCGGACAAGCGGGTGCTGCGCCAGGGGCCCACCGCACTCCTCGCCGAGCCCGGTCAGTACGTTGAGAACGCCGGGCGGGAGGAATTCCTGGCACGCCTCGGCCATCTTCAGCACGCCGAGTGGCGCGTCCTCCACCGCCTTTAGCACCAGCGTGTTACCGGCGCAGAGTGCCAGCGCGATCTTCAGCGCGCCGAGTAACACCGGCGCATTCCACGGGATGATCGCGCCGACGACCCCGAGCGGCTCACGCCGAGTATAGCTGAGCACCTGCTCGCCCAAGGGGATGGTCTCGCCCTTTAACTCGCCAGCGAGGCCGCCAAAATAGCGGAAGATGTCGGCCGCGAGCCGCGCCTCGCCGCGCGCCTGCGTGCGCAGCGCATTGCCGGTTTCGAGCGCGATGATACGCGCCATGTCCTCGGTTTCGGCCTCCATCTTGTCGGCAATGCGCAGCAGCAAGCGGCCGCGATCGCGCGGCGCGACCTTGCTCCACGCCGAAAAGGCGCGGGCGGCGGCCTCGACGGCGCCGTTCACCTCGGCGGTATCGCCGCGAGGGACCTCGGCGATCGGCCGACGCTTGGCCGGGTTTTCGACGGGCAGCACCCGACCGGACATGCTGTCGACCCAGGCGCCGTCGATCAGCATCCGGGCACGGCGAAGCTCGGTGTTGGCTTCCTGGCGGATGTCTTCGGTTACGGACGTGGCAAGTGCCTTTCGGTCGGCGCTGTATGCAGCGTGATATGGCGCATCAACGATATATGTGATTGGATATAACGATACTGGCGCAGCTTTCGCCCCCTGGCAAGCGATGGCGCCAGCCAACACAGGAGGAAAGCGATGGACACACTCGAGCTCGATCCGAGATTGCGTCATGCGGCTGGATATCTCGGCCGGATACCGCTGATGTTAATCGACGGCAAGATGGTGGGAGCCGCCTCCGGCAAGACCTTCGAGGTGTACAACCCGGCGACCGGCGCAGTGATCGCCAACGTGCCGGAAGGCGATAAGACAGATGTCGATCTCGCCGTCGCCGCCGCGCGGCGTGCCTTCGACGACGGAAGCTGGGCCAAGGTGAGCCCGTCCGAGAAGGGCCGCATGCTGTGGAAGCTCGCGGAGCTGATCGAGCGTGATCTAGAGGAACTGGCCGAGCTCGAATCGATCGACAACGGCAAACCGTATGCGGTGGCGCGAGTCGCCGATCTGCCGCTGGCAGTCGACATGTTCCGTTATATGGGCGGCTGGGCGACCAAAATCAGCGGCAGAACAATCCCCTGGTCGCTCCCGGGACAATATCTGTCCTACACGGTGAAGGAGCCGGTCGGCGTCGTCGGGCAGATCATCCCGTGGAATTTTCCGCTGCTGATGGCGGCGTGGAAAATCGCGCCGGCCTTGGCCGCGGGCTGCACCGTCGTTCTGAAGGCGGCCGAGCAGACGCCGATGACTGCGCTGCGCCTTGCCGAGTTGATCCTCGAAGCGGGTTTTCCAGCCGGCGTGGTCAACATCCTGACCGGGTTCGGCGAGACCGCAGGGGCGGCGCTCGCCGCGCATCCCGATGTGGACAAAGTGGCGTTCACCGGCTCGACCGAGGTCGGCAAGTTGATCGTTCAGGCCGCCGCCGGAAATTTGAAGAAGGTCTCGTTGGAGCTCGGTGGCAAGTCGCCGGCGATCATTCTCGCGGATGCCGATCTCGATGCCGCCATCGCCGGCGCGGCCAGTGCGATCTTCTTCAACCACGGGCAATGCTGCTGCGCCGGGTCGCGGCTCTTTGCACACAAATCGGTCTACGACCGAGTCGTCGCCGGGGTCGCTGACATTGCCGGCAAGATCAAGGTTGGTCCCGGCCTCGACCCGACGACCGAGATGGGGCCGCTGGTGTCGGACGAGCAGTTCGCCCGCGTCACCGGCTACATCAAGGACGGCCGCGAGTCCGGTGCCAGGATCGCGGTCGGCGGCGAGCGGGTGGGCAATCTCGGCTATTTCGTCGCGCCGACCGTGTTCGAGAACACCCGGCCCGACATGAAGATCATCACCGAGGAGATCTTCGGCCCGTTGGTCTGTGCCCAACCGTTCGACGACGACGATCTCGACCGGATCGCCAAGCAGGCCAACGACACGATCTACGGCCTCGCGGCGAGCGTATGGACCGGCAACGGTGGCACCGCGCACAAGCTCGCCCAACGCATCCGCTCGGGCACAGTGTGGATCAACTGTCACAACGTGTTCGACGCGTCGCTGCCGTTCGGCGGTTATAAGCAGTCGGGCTGGGGCCGCGAGATGGGTGAAGAGGTGTTTCACAACTACACCGAGATCAAGGCGGTGACGGCCGCGTTGTAACACTGCGGCGCAGGCGAGTTCCCCGGCTCTGATTCTTCCTCTCCGCCTCGTCGGGCGCAGGCCGTTGCCAGCGCCCGACGAAGTGGGCTGCCGTGCGCCAAGCCGCTGCTGCTTGGAAACGGGGACCGACTTCCGCCGATCTTCAGCGGCGCCTTGCCTAACGCTGGAGCTGCAACCGGGTCACCTCCGCGTTTCACAGGTTGGCTGGCGAAAACCGGCTGCCACGCTGTTGCCGAAGCTTATCAGTTTCGTCTAAACCTGTATTTTCAAGTGGGAGGCAACCATGATTAAAGTGGAATGGAACGATAAAGTCTGCATCCATAGTGCAAACTGCGTCAAGAATCTGCCAGAAGTGTTCAAAGTAGAAGATGGCAAGTTCGAGATCGATGAGAAGGGGGCATCGGAAGACGCCATCAAAGCTGTGGTGGCTGACTGCCCGTCGGGCGCGTTAAAAGTCGTCGAGGTGTAAGTCCTCCTGGGCTCTCGCTGCAAAGCCCGCCCAGGGCGGCACGGAAGCGCTTACGATCTGATCGTCAGAGGTTCCGTACCGCGAATGCAGCACGAAGGCCGAGCGGCATCGCCGCCATGCTCTCCCGGTGGATGTGACTGCGGCGCCTTCGGAAATCAAAGCGAACTCCGCCCGGGCGAGTTGACGTCACGCTGCCGCCGCACACTGATGCCGGGATCTACTTCATCGGCATCATTCGCACGCCGTGGCAAATCCGCCGCGAGTGCCCGAAGCGGAATAGCCCTGACGGGCCCCTTTGTGTTCGCCCGATGCGGGAGTCTTCCTCGGCCACCGCAAGAGCGTCGCGTGGACTAGCAGCGCCGGCGAGTCTTTCGGGCGCGGTCCGCGCGGGTTGCCCGACTGACCCTTCTTGAAACGGCTAATGCAACGGCGACTTGCCGCGGCCGACCTCGTAATCACGCTTTGTCTCGGACATGTTAACTCCTTGATTTTCTCGAGCGCCGATGCGGTGTCCGCCGTTGCGAAGGCCAAGCTTGCTGCTCATGTCCCCAGGTATACTATTTTATCAATTTACGAAGAGCCTCCCCATGCCGATAAAGCAACAACGAGCGCTGGCGCCGAATTCGGCTGCCAGTCCGCTGGCAAACCCGTTTTGGCGCCCGAAAACCGTACAGAATTCCGCTGACGATCGGCTCGGCGGATTAACACTCAAGCCGTTGACCGTACACGATTATTCGGCGGGAGAGTGGCGAGTTTCGGGCGCCGAGGCGCGCTTTTCCGCTGCCGTCAGGGGAAATGGCGGAGTCGGCGCTGGGACGCGGAGCTTCGTCGGCAACACTTACCCGAGAGATTGCCAACCCGCTGGCGCATGGCTACATTGCAGATGTATGACGCTGTAGGGTTGTGCCCGACGGTGCGGACTTTCGTCGCCCACTCATGAAGATCCTCTCCTGCAACAGCAATCGGCCGCTTGCCGAGGCCATATCGAATTATCTCGACCTGCCGCTGACCAAGGCGAGCGTACGCCGCTTTTCGGACATGGAGGTGTTCGTCGAGATCCACGAGAACGTGCGCGGCGAGGATGTCTTTGTGATCCAATCGACGTCCTACCCGGCGAACGACCACCTGATGGAGCTGCTCGTCAGCCTCGACGCGTTGAAGCGCAGTTCGGCGCGGCGGGTGACCACCGTGATCCCCTATTTCGGCTATGCCCGGCAAGACCGGAAATCCGCCTCGCGCACCCCGATCTCGGCCAAGCTCGTCGCCAACATCCTCACTGCGGCCGGCGCCGACCGGGTGCTGACCCTGGATCTCCACTCCGGACAAATCCAAGGCTTCTTCGACATCCCGACCGATAATCTGATCGCGGCGCCGGTGCTGGTGAAGGACATTCAAGACTGCCATTCCCGTCAGGACCTCGTCATCGTCTCGCCCGATGT
This sequence comes from Allostellaceae bacterium, assembly GCA_035272665.1. GTDB lineage: Bacteria > Pseudomonadota > Alphaproteobacteria > ATCC43930 > CGMCC-115725 > AP-15. The sequence goes on along the minus strand of DATEQL010000479.1, from coordinate 4,366 downwards.
CGGCGGAGTCGTGCGCGCCCGCGACATCGCCCGCCGGCTCGACGCAGACCTTGCCATCATCGACAAGCGCCGCGAGCGGGCGGGCGTCTCCGAGGTCGTCAACATCATCGGCGACGTGGCCGGGCGCCGTTGCATCATCATCGACGACATCGTCGACACGGCGGGAACGCTGTGCAATGCCGCGGTGGCGTTGATCGAGTCCGGGGCTTCGGGTGTCTACGCCTATATCACCCACGGGGTGCTATCGGGGGGTGCCGTATCGCGCGTCGCCGCCTCGCCGATCGAAACGCTGGTCATCACCGACAGCATCGTCGCGACCGAGCCGGTTCGCGCCGCCCATAACATTCGCCAGGTGACGATCGCGCCGCTGATGGGCGAGGCAATCCGGCGGATCAGCGAGGAGCGGTCGGTCTCCAGCCTGTTCAATTAAATTCCGCGGTTCCCAGTATCGCGAGAAACTCAGCGGCCCGCCGCGTTATTGGCGCGCGCCCGTCTGCAAGACTTGAATCGGCCGACGATGCCAGCCACGTTGCAAGCAAAGGAGCGACAGTCGATGCCCGAGATTACGACCTTGAGCGCTGAGCGGCGCGCACGGGCCGGGAAAGGCGCTACCCGGGCCACTCGACGCATGGGCCGCGTCCCCGGGATCATCTATGGCGGCAATCAGGAACCGATAATGATCAGCCTGGACCCGCGCGAACTAGCGCGCGCTCTGGCCAAACGCGGCTTCCTCGCGAGCCTTGTCGACGTCAGGCTGGATGATACCCTCCATCGCGCGCTGCCGCGCGACGTGCAATACGATCCGGCGACCGATGCGCCCCTGCACGTCGATTTCATGCGCGTCGGGGCCGATACCTGGGTCACCGTGACCGTTCCAGTCGTCTTCATCAACCCTGAGATGTCGGCCGGGCTGCGCCGCGGTGGGATTCTCAATATCGTCCGTCACGGAGTGGAGCTGAGGTGCGCGGTGGACGATATTCCCGACCGGTTGATTGCTAATCTCACCGGGCTCGACATTGGCGATAGCATCCATATCAGCAAGGTGACGCTTCCGGCGGGTTCGAGCGCGACAATAACCGACCGCGATTTTACGATCGCCAGCATCGCCGCGTCCTCGGCCGTGCGCGAGGAAGCCGCCGCCGCTGCCTCAGCCCCTCCCGCCGCGCCGGAGCAGCCCGCTGCGATCTGAGCCCTTTGGTCCGGAGCTTGGCGGCATCTGCGAGCCCAGGGTAATGCGCCTCGTCGTCGGCCTCGGCAATCCGGGCTCTCGCTACGCCCGGAACCGACACAATATCGGCTTTATGGCGGTCGAGGCGATCGCTCGGCGGCACGGTATTCCGAGCTTTCGCAGCCGGTTCAAGGGCGAGCTCGCGGAGGGCCCGATCGGCGGGGAGCGACGGCTGCTGCTGAAGCCGCAAACCTTCATGAACGACTCAGGGGAGTCGGTTGCCGAAACGGCACGGTTTTACAAGATTTCGCCATCGGAGATCGTGGTGATCCATGACGAGCTCGACCTGCGGCCGGGCAAGCTTCGGGTGAAATGCGGCGGCGGGACTGCCGGCCATAACGGCTTGCGCTCGATCGACGCGCTGCTCGGGCCGGACTTCTGGCGCGTGCGGATCGGCGTCGGGCATCCCGGGATCAAGGAGCTCGTTCTTCCCTATGTCTTGCAGAATTTTCCGGGCGAAGAGGTGAGCCTCTGGGTGGCACCGCTGCTCGACGCGGTGGCGGAGGCGATCGGACTCCTGTTGTCCGGTGCGCCCGATGCCTTCATGAGCGAGGTGGCGCGCTGCGTCGCGCCACCTGATCTCGATGCTGCGGGTGTTTCCGGCCAGTCCTAGATCAATCGCGCTGATCCATGGGATTCACTTGCGGCATCGTCGGCTTGCCGAATGTCGGCAAATCGACCCTGTTCAACGCCCTCACCGCGACCGCTGCCGCAGAGGCGGCGAATTATCCGTTCTGCACGATCGAGCCGAATGTCGGGCGCGTCGCCGTGCCCGACGAGCGGCTCACAATCTGCGCCCGCCTCGCGAAATCGGCTGAGATCGTCCCGACCCAGCTCGAATTCGTCGACATCGCCGGGCTTGTCCGCGGCGCCGCGCGCGGCGAAGGGCTCGGCAACCAGTTCCTTTCTCATATTCGTGAGGTCGATGCGATCGCGCAGGTCTTGCGCTGCTTTGCCGATGGCAACGTCACCCATATCGAGGGTTCGGTCGACCCGATCCGCGACGCCGAGACGGTTGAGACGGAGCTGATGCTGGCCGATCTCGAAAGCATCGAGCGGCGCGCGTTGCACTTGGTCAAGCGTGCACGCGGCGGCGACAAGGAGGCAAAGGAGCAACTCAGGGTCGTTGATCCGGTGCTGGCCGCGCTGCGCGAGGGCAAGCCCGCGCGCGATGTGCTGGTCGGCGCCGAGCAGCAAAAGACCCTGAGGGCGCTTCAGCTCTTGAGCAGCAAGCCGGTTCTCTACATTGCCAACATCGACGAGGCGAGTGCCGCCTCGGGCAATGCCGAGAGCGACCGGGTCGCTGAATATGCCGCGGCGCGAGGCGCCCGCTCGGTGATGATCTCCGCCGCAATCGAATCGGAATTGGCACAACTCGCCGATGCGGCGGAAAAGGGCGAATTCCTCGCTTCGCTCGGGGTCGAGGAGACCGGTCTCGCCCGCGTCATTCGCGCCGGCTATGTGCTGCTCCGCCTAGTCACCTTCTTCACCGCCGGCCCGAAAGAGGCGCATGCCTGGACCGTCGAGCAAGGAACCAAGGCGCCGCAGGCGGCCGGCAAGATCCACACCGATTTCGAGAGGGGTTTCATCCGCGCCGAGACCATCGCCTATGCCGATTTCACCGCATATGGTGGCGAGCAGGGGGCGAGAGATGCCGGCCGCATGCGCCTCGAAGGCGCCGATTACGTCGTGCAGGACGGCGACGTCATGCGCTTCCGGTTCAACGTGTAGACGGGCGGGCCGCTAGTCCCGGGATGGCACTGTCCACCGGCTGTCCCTTTCCCCCGAGTTCGGGCCTGTTTATCGGTGGTCGGGGAACAGTTTCAGCAGGCCCGCGCGCGAGGCCGGACAGACGCCGCGCTCGGTGATCAGCCCCGTCACGAGCCTCGCCGGCGTCACGTCGAAGCCATAGTTTACCGCCGGGCTGTTGTTTGGTGTGAGCCGCACGGCGATGCGCCGACCGTCGTCGGTCCACCCTTCGACGTGGGTGACCTCGCGGCTGTCGCGGCGCTCGATCGGGATCGTCGCGCCGCACTCGATCTCCCAATCGATGGTCGGCGAGGGGAGCGCGACGTAGAACGGGATGTTATTGTCGCGGGCCGCCAACGCCTTCGTGTAGGTGCCGATCTTGTTCGCGACGTCGCCGCCGGCGGTCGTTCGATCAGTGCCGACGATGCAGAGATCGACGAGGCCCTCTCGCATCACGTGACCCGCGGCATTGTCGACGATGACCGTGTGCGCAACCCCGTGCTCGCCGAGCTCCCAAGCGGTAAGGCCGGCGCCTTGATTGCGCGGCCGCGTCTCGTCAACCCAGACATGGATCGGGATGCCATCCTCATGGGCACGATAGATGGGGGCGAGGGCTGTACCCCAATCGACGGCGGCGAGCCAGCCGGCATTGCAGTGAGTGAGGACGTCGACCCGCCCTACTCCATCCTTGCGGCGCCAGGCCTCGGCGATCAGGTTCACGCCATGATCGCCTATGGCGCGGTTGATCGCGACATCCGCCTCGGCGATCTCGTCCGCCCGCGCCAAGGCCGCGGCGGGCCGACGATCTTCCGGCACACCCTGAAGCGCGTGCTTCATCTCCGCGAGTGCCCAACGCAGGTTGACCGCGGTCGGCCGGGTGGCGGCGAGTTTCGATATCGCGGCAACGAGCCCAGCATCAGACGGATCCTCGGCCATCGCCAGAGCCACTCCGTAAGCTGCCGTGGCGCCGATCAGCGGCGCGCCACGAACCTGCATCGTGCTGATCGCGCGCGCCGCATCATCCAGCCTCACCAGCCCGACGATCACGACCTCGTGGGGCAACCTCGTCTGATCGATGATCTCGACCGTGCGCCCGTCCGAGGCCAGCCAGATGGTGCGCATCGGGCGGCCCCGGACGTTCATGCGTCCGCCCCGGGATCCGACCGCCGGAGCACGCGGCCCGCAACCGCATCCAGGCGAGCCAAGACCTCCGGATCGCGCCGGTCAGGCGCGGTGATCAGCGCCTGATCGAGAGCATGCCGGCAACCCTGCGGGCACGGCCCAACATCTACCGACAATAACGGAATCACGCTCCGGATCAGTGCTTTGGCCTTTTCCGCGTTGGCGAGGAGAAAGCCAACGACCATGTCGACCGTAACGGCGTCGTGA
>DATEQL010000478.1:0-10796 GCA_035272665.1 Allostellaceae bacterium | reverse complement strand
CCGATGACGACCCCTACTGCGCTGGCGGAAGCGGAAAAACTCGAACGGCTATACGGGCTGCTTGCGCCGCTCCACATCGGCGCAGGCTGGGCGAAGGCGACACCGTCCTGTGCTCCGAGCCGCGCCCCGAATTCGCGCCGGCGCAGTGGCGCTATGCCGACGCGAAAGCCGCACTCGATGCCGCTGGGCGACTGATCAATACCGAGCTCGCCGAGCGGCGCAACCTTGTGCTGATCAACCCGGCCCAGCGCATGGCTACGCGACGACAAAAACGCTGGTCTCGGCCTACCAGATGATCATGCCGGGCGAGAAGGCGCGGACTCACAGACACACGCCGAACGCACTTCGGCTGATCCTCGATACCGCGCCCGGCGCTTACACCACGGTCGACGGCGTCAAGCTGGCGATGCAGCCGGGCGACGTCGTGCTGACCCCGAACTGGTCGTGGCACGGCCACGGCAACGATGGAGCGGCCAACGCCTATTGGCTCGATTTCCTCGATGTGCCGTTGGTGCAGCTCTTCGAACCGATGTTCTTCGAGCCCTTTCCCGGCGACTACTGGGAGGCCGGCGCCGCGTCCGAAACTTCGCCAATGCGCTTTGGTTGGGAGGAGACGCGCCGCCGGCTCGAGGCCGCCCCGTCCGGCACCGAGATTACGCTCGGCGACCGCGCCTTGGACACGATGGCGTTCTCGATGATCCGACTGCGCGGCGGCGACGCGCCGCCGGTTCGGCGAACGTCCGCCAACAACCTTTACGCCGTCGTCGCTGGCAGCGGGACCAGCACCATCGATGGCGAGCGCTTCGCCTGCCAGCGCGGCGATGTGATTGCTGCCCCCGCCTGGCAGCCGCACACCCACGCAGCCGTCGAAGACGCCGTGTTGTTCCGCGTCAGCGACGAGCTGGTGATGTCGCAGCTCGGGTTTCTGCGCACCGCCGACTGAAAGACATCGCCCCGCCGGCTCGGTACGTTTACAGCGCGGCGCTACGGGCCGGCGCTTGGATGCCCCAGGGCGTGATTAGCCAGTGCCCGGGCGCGCTGTCAAAAGTCGGACGCGGCAGCCGGGCAATAGGCCAACCCAACCGCCGAATACCTGCTGCAGTGTCCGTCGCAAGCGCGGATTAGCGGTTCACCGTGTGACCGATCAATCACAAATAATCATACTGGCCCAACCCGGGGCTTTCACTTATAGATTACAGAGCGGCCCGTGCCGGTTCTCTGCCTCATCGCTAACGACTTCGATAAGCCTTGCAGCGGCGCGCTAAAAACGCTCTGCATTATCGGACTCGCCGCCACTCCGCTTGAGCGATCCGCTTTTCGAGGGCGACGATCCGCCGCGTGGACCTTTCCCGGCTGACAAGCCGAATGCAGGCGATGCCGCCGATCATCCGGTGACCGCACAAACACCGCGCGCGCGTCTTCGAGCAACATCGCGCGGCCGATCACCAGCGCCGCCACCCGGGAAATAGCCCGTCACCATGTTCGAGACTGAACCGATCTGGAAATCATTGCCATTGACGCAATCACATATATTGTGTATATAGCCATCACTACATGCTCCACCGATCGCGCTGCCGGGAGGATGGTCGACACCTTGGTGCGGGCGGTCGAAACAACCAAGAAGGAAGGCTCTCGTCGCAACCTGTTGAAGATTTTGACGGCGGGCAATTGTGACCAAGATAATTCCGAGGATGATTCTGACAGGGACGATTATGAAGAAGCTCGCGATTATGACGAAATTGATGATTGCGATTCGCAGCAAGCAGCGGGCGCCGGGCCGGCGCGGCCGACACCTGGAGCCGCGCCCGGTTCGTGCCTCTAGTACGAGAGGTTTTGCTGCAGATTTGCTGCAGGTGCAGCCACCGGCAATAATCGATTCAACTCATGATTGTAGACTCGAGAAACCGGCAGCGCCACCTCGGATAACGCCGGTCGAGCTTGACAGTCGCCGGCTCGCGGCATGCCGATCAATCAAGGTTAACGCAAGATCCCTGATCGGATCTTCGGCGCGGGGGGACTGATGCCAACATGCCTGTCCAAGGCACCGAGCCTGATCTTGGCGATTTGCCTGATCTTCTCGAGTGCCCGGATCGCAGAGCAGGCGCGCGCACAGGCCGTAGTCGACGAGGCACGGCAGGCGGGGCGTGCCGCACAGACTTTCTCCGCAGCCGACGAGGATTACTTCCAGTCGATGGACGGCGGCATCACGCTGACCCCCGACGAGGTCAAGGGCCGCAACATGTGGCTGGTGTGGACCGGCGGCAACGATCGTCTGTGGGACAAGCTGACGAACCTGACCTATGGCGCCCTCGACCTGTTGAAGATCATCTCCTCCTACCCCGGGCTCAAATACAGCCGCGACAACCGGTGGAACTATCTCGGACTCGCCAACGAGCCTTGCTTCACCAAGCCGACCGGCCCCGATCCGCAGCGCCACGGGCTCTGGCTCGACGTGCGCAACTCCGACTGTCCGCCCGATCTGTTTGCGAACGAGCAGAAGTATCCGGGGGTCGCGGTCGGGGCGCGCGGCAAGAACATACCGATCGGATCCTATTACGGATACCCGACCGGGATCCTCGGGCTGCGGCTCTTCCCCAACCCCGCCTTCGATCAAGCGGCCGCGGCGCGGTGGAATGCCGAACGGTTTTACAACGACCCCGACTATTATTTGTCGAAGGATCTGGTCCGGCCGTACCGCGTCGGGATGTCCTGCGGGTTTTGTCACGTCGGACCGAACCCGGAAAAGCCGCCGGCCAACCCCGAGGCTCCGCAATGGGAGAACCTCAGCTCCACCGTCGGGGCGCAATATTTGTGGGTCGACCGTATCCTGGCGTGGAACGCCGATCAGTCGAATTTTCTATTTCAGGTGCTGCACACGGCCCGGCCCGGCTCGTTGGACACCTCGCTGGTCTCGTCCGACAACATCAACAACCCGCGCACGATGAACGCCGTCTACAATCTCTGGCCGCGGCTGGAAGCGGCCAAACGTTTCGGGCGGGAGACCTTGGGGCAGGACAACCTGGCAAACAAGCAGTTCGACGATTTCGTCAGTCAGGGACCGCTGACGCAGTTTTTTCAGCCGCCGAATACGGTGTGGACACCGCACGTGCTGAAGGACGGCTCGGATTCGGTCGGCTCACTCGGGGCGCTGAACCGCGTCTATGTGAATATCGGTCTGTTCAGCGAAGAATGGCTGCGCCACTTCAACCCGATCGTCGGCGGCAAGCCCGTGACTCCTTTCCAGATCACGGCGGCGCGCAAGAACTCGTCCTATTGGCAGGCGACCGAGGCGCAGACCCTGGACATGGCGCTGTTTTTGGTCAAGGCGTCATTTCCCCACAAGCTGGGCAATGCGCCAGGCGGCGCGGCTTACCTGAACGACCCGCGCGCGACCGTCCAACAGGGTAAGCTGGTCTTTGCCGACAACTGCGCGGCCTGTCACTCCAGCAAGGCGCCGGAGCGGCCCGCGGGTGCCGACCCCGCCGCCTGCATCGGTCCGAACTATCTCACCTGCTTCAATAAATATTGGGCATGGACCGGAACTGATGCGTTCCGTCAACAGATGCGGCAAATCGTCATGGCCGACGATTTTCTCGACGGGAACTTTCTGTCGAACGATGGCCGGGTGCCGGTGACCTTGCTGCAGACCAACGCCTGCGCCCCGCTGGCCACGAATGCGATCGGGAATAATATCTGGGATAATTTTTCTTCCGCCTCATACAAGCAGCTTCCTTCGGTCGGCGCGATAACGGTCTACGATCCGTTTACCGGAAAACCGCAGCAGTTCCCGATGCCGGCCGGCGGGCGCGGCTACACGCGCGTGCCGTCGCTGGTCAGCATCTGGTCCACGGCACCTTTCCTGTTGAACAACAGCGTAGGCGGGTTCGACCCGAGCCCTTCCGTCGAGGCGCGAATGGCGGTCTTCCAAGACTCGATCACCCAGCTGTTGTGGCCGCAGAAACGGGAGAAGGATCCCCTGCTGGGCGATAAGATACCAGGGGTGATCGACCGGACGACGGCGACGAGTTGGGCGCGCATCCCTACCGGTTATCTTCCGGACGTGATTAAGGCGTCGCGCGAGGTGCTGAACTGGCTCGTCCCGGTCTTCGACCAGAAAGGGATCGAGATCGGGCCGATCCCGGCGGGCACGCCCGTGGATCTGCTGGCGAATTTCGATCCGTTGTCGCCGACGACGAGCCTGCGCGAGCGCTTCGCCCACGATAAAGCGGTGGTCAAGGTGGTGGCGCAGTTGCTGCACGATCTGAGGGCATTGCCGCGGGGCGCCACTGACGAGCAGGCGCGGCAGGTGTTTGCCAATCTCGGAGAACAGCTGTTCGCGCTCAGCAAATGCCCGGATTATGTGGTGAACCGCGGACACTATTTCGGCACCGAGCTGAGCGACGCGGACAAGCAAGCGCTGATCGCCTTCCTGAAGACCTTCTAGTGGTCAGATGCATTCAGATGCATTCAATGCCGCGTCTCCCTCTTTCGTCTTCCCGGCGCAGGCCGGTGCCTATTCCGCGATGGGCACCGGCCTGCGCCGGTGTGACAGGATTTTTGGGGGTAGCATTGGTCTGCCGCCGACCAATGAATCGTATGAATGGTCTGGGCACTAGCCGAGCGCGGGAGGATCGATGAACGAAGGGACCCAGTTCGATTACATCGTCGTCGGGTCGGGCGCGGGCGGCGGGACCCTCGCGGCGCGGCTCGCCGAAGCAGGGCGGAGCGTCCTCCTGCTCGAAGCCGGCGGCGATCCAAGGCAGCTTTCGGGCACCAATGATTATCAACCAGGCATCAACCGCCTGCCAGACGACTATGACGTGCCGTCGTTCCACGGCTTTGCCAGCGAGAACGACGCGATGCGGTGGGACTTCTTTGTCCGCCATTATGCCTCCGAGGCGATGCAGGCCAAGGACCCGAAATACGTGCGCGACTACCGGGGGGTCCCGGTCAATGGGGTCCTCTACCCGCGTGCCGGAACCCTGGGCGGCTGCACCGCACACTACGCGATGATCTTGGTTTATCCGCACAACGCGGACTGGGACGGGATCGCGCGTCTCACCGGCGACGCGACGTGGAATGCCGAGACGATGCGGCAGTATTTCATCAGGCTGGAAAATTGCCATCACCGTCCGGTCGAGCGCTGGCTCGCAAAAACGGGCGCCAATCCATCGCGCCACGGCTGGGACGGCTGGCTACAGGTCGAGAAGGCGATTCCAGCGGCGGCGCTCGCCGATCATGGATTGGTCCAAGTGCTGCTCGATTCTGCAGCCACGGCGTTCGATGATATCGGCCAGCCGATAGGGCGCCTGATCGATCTCGTCGATTCGGACGCCGACCCGAACGATTGGCGGCTCGTGAGCGACAACGCCGTGGGTGTGCGATACACGCCCTTGACGACGCGCAATCACGCGCGGATGGGTACGCGCGAGCGGGTGCTGGAGGCCGCGCAGAAACACCCTGATCGCCTTCGGATCGAGCTCGACGCGTTGGTCACTCGCGTTATTCTCGACGAGCGCAACCGCGCGACCGGGGTCGAATACCTCAAAGGCGAGCGGCTATACCGGGCCCATGGTCAGCCGGGCACGAGCCCGGGCACACCCTCCCATGCACAGGCCGCGCGAGAGGTGATCCTGTGCGGCGGTGCCTTCAATACGCCGCAGCTGCTGATGCTTTCAGGCATCGGGCCGCGCACCGGGCTGGAGTCGTTCGGCATTCCGGTGCGCGTCGAACTGCCCGGGGTCGGCAACAACCTGCAGGATCGCTATGAGGTCGGCATGGTCCACCGCATGAACTTCGAGCGCTGGGAAATTCTGAAAGGCGCCACCTTCGGCCGCGGCGATCCGCTCTATCGCGAATGGGCAGATAAACGTGAAGGCGTCTACACCAGCAACGGCGCAGTCCTGGCATCGATCCTGAAGTCGCAACCCGAACGGCCGCTCCCGGACCTGTTCTGCTTTGCGCTGCTGGGCCTCTTCGGCGGCTATTTTCCCGGTTATTCCGCCCTCGAGGTGACCAAGCCCAACTACCTGACGTGGGCGATCTTGAAAGCGCACACGCAAAACCGCGCCGGGGAAGTGGTGTTGCGATCGGCCGATCCGCGAGATACGCCGCTGATCAATTTCCACTATTTCGAAGAGGGCAGTGACACCGAGGGGGAAGATCTGCGATCGGTCGTCGCCGGAATACGTTTTGTTCGCAGGTTGACGGCCAAGCTGAAGGCACAGAGACTGATCGCCGAGGAAGAGCAGCCGGGCGAAACGTTGCAGACCGATGCGGAGCTGATGGATTTCGTGCGCAGCGTTGCGTGGGGCCACCATGCTTCCTGCACCTGCGCGATCGGGCCGCAAGAGGGCGGCGGCGTACTCGGCAGCGATTTCCGGGTGCATGGCACCGAGGGTTTGCGCGTGGTCGACGCCTCCGTCTTTCCGCGTATTCCCGGTTTCTTTATCGCCAGCGCGGTCTATATGGTCGCCGAAAAGGCGGCGGATGTGATCCTGGCGTCATGAGAGTCGTCGCGAACGTGGAAGGTTGAGCGCATGCTGTCCTGTGCGAAAACTTGGTCTGGCCGCCATTCGCGAGCGCTGATCAGGGCGATGATCAGCAGCGCGAGCTTGCTGCTCGCGGCGCTGATCGCTGTCTCGCCGGTCGCGGCCGAGGAGCCGTCGAAGTGCGCGGCCGCACCCCCCGTGTTATGGGGCGACGGCGAGCATGACGATACGGCGGCGCTAAACGCGTGGTTCCGTGGCGAGGCGGTGCTCTGGGCGCAGACGCACGAGGCTGTCAGCTCGGAGATCGCCGACCACAACTTTCTGCTGAGCTCGACCGTCTACATTCACAGCGGGACCGGACGTAAGATGGAACGGTTCCAGATGGTCTGGCCGTCCCGCAATGAAGTGGTGACCGGCGGTACGATCGTGGCGGGAAGCGATCCCGATGGCCAGCCGGTCGCAGATGGCATCACCAAGATCAACGCCGATCCCGACGAGGGGGTCCCCTATGACGGCCCCAAACTCGAGCCTCACGAGAACGGCATTCCGAGGCACTGCCTCACGTCTTAGGCGGTGCGTCTACTCTGCCGCCAGCGCCGCCTGGAAAGGGGCGACCTGGGCGCGCTCGGGACGCGCCATCGGCTCCGGCCACCAACGATCCTCCCACTCGCTGAACAGGCCCTTGAGCCGCGGCATCACGCGATCGGCGAACAGCTTGGTGTTGTAGGCGGCGAGTTCCTTGCCCATGCTGCCGAACTGTAAGAGCAGCATCAGGTGCCCGACATTGAGGTCGGTCGCGACCTCGGTCAGCTGCGCGACGACCTCGTCCGGCGAGCCGATGATCACATAGCCACGCTCGACAATGTCCTCCATTCGCGTCGTCGCCCGCGCCTGCTGGCGGGCCTGGAGGCTCGCGGCGCGGCCGATCTGGCCGATGATGCCGGCACGCTGCGTCGCCTCGGTGATATAGCCTGGCGGCATCGCCCAGCGGGGATCGACCCGCAGGCAGCGGCCGTAAAAGTATTCGGCCGGTTCGCGGTACAGCTCCAAAGCCTGCTCGCGGCTCTCGGCGACGCCAACGAACTGCAAAAAGCCGGCGCGATAGGGGTTCCGATCCTTGCCGAGCCGCGCCATCTCGTCCCAGAAGCCGTGCATCGTGGCGCGGCCGTCCTTATAGCCGAAATAAGAAAGATAGGCGTAGACGTAATCCACGGCGGCGCACCACTGCCAAGTCTCGACCGAGCCGCCGCCCGGGATCCAGATCGGCGGGTGCGGCTTTTGCACTGGCCGCGGCCAGATGTTGACGTAGCGCTGCTGGTTGAAGCGGCCGTTGAAGGCGAAGGTGTCCTGCTCGGTCCAGGCCCGCAGTACCAGGTCGTGCGCCTCGTAATAACGCTCGCGCAGCATGCTCGGGTTCTGTCCATAGGCAAAGCAGGTGTCCATCGGTGTGCCGACCGGGAAACCGGCGATCAGCCGTCCACCCGAGATCACGTCGATCATCGCGAATTCTTCGGCGACCCGGGTCGGCGGGTTGTAGAGCGCCAAGGAATTGCCCATCACGCAGAGTGCCGTGTCACTGGTACGGCGGGCTAGCGCCGAGGCGATCAGATTGGGCGACGGCATCAGCCCGTAGCCGTTCGAGTGGTGCTCGTTGACGCAAACCGCGTCGAACCCGCACTCGGCGGCGAATTCGAGCTCGTCCATGAAGTCGTTGTACATGTGATGGGCGCGCCGTGGGTCGAACAGAGAGGAATGGATGTCGACCCATACCGAGGGATGCTTCTCGCGAAAATCATCCGGCAATTCGGTATATGGCATCAGATGAAACCACATCAGCTTCATGGTTCTGGCTCCTCAATTCTCCGATCGAGCATACTCCATAGAACCAAGGTCAACAGCTTCTATAATGCCCAGCGTTGACAGACGTTGGCTCGAACGCGAGGCGCGCATGACGGCTCCCTCCTTTGCTTCCATCCACGAGGCGGCGCGCACCCGCCTTGGTGCGGCGGCGCTCGAGGCACGGCTGACGCGGCCGCGCTCGCCGGCCGAGCTCAAGGCGCAGACCAACGACCGCTATCTGTCGCAGATGGAGCTCAGGATCTTTCGCGCCGGTCTCAAGCACAGCCTCGTCGACGCGAAATGGCCGGCCTTCGAGGAAGTGTTCGACCAGTTCGAGCCGCGCCGTGTCCGGGCGATGTCCGACGAGGCGCTCGAAGCCCTGCTCGGCGACAGTCGGCTGATCCGCCATTGGGGAAAACTCAAATCGGTCCGCGACAACGCCGCCGCCATGATCGGGGTGGCCGAGGAGCATGGCAGCTTCGGCGCTTGGCTCGCCGACTGGCCGGGGACGAACATCGTCGAGCTATGGGAGACGCTGGCGACGCGCTTCAGCCAGATGGGCGGCAATTCCGGCCCGAGCTTTCTGCGCATGGTCGGCAAGGACACCTTCGTCCTGACCCACTCGGTCTCTGCGGCATTGAAGCACTGGGGCGCCGCCGAGACGCCGCCGAAGAACCGCAAGGACCGTGCGGCGGTTCAGTCGCACTTCAACGCCTGGGCCGCCGAAACCGGCCGGCCGCTCTGTCAGCTCAGCCTGATCCTTGCGGCGTCGGTCGAGGATTAACGGATCAATAGTTCGAGATCTCAACGAGGTTCCGGTCCGGGTCGCGGATATAGACCGACTGGATCGTGCCGACGGCACCCGCCCGCGGTCCGGGCCCGGCTATGATCGGCACACCGCATTCTTCGAGATGCGCGGTCACCTCGGCGAGCGGGACCTTGGTAATGAAACAAAGATCACCCGAGCCCGGCGTCGGCCGGTCGGCGACGAGACCGGGGATATTGTCGGCGGGGTGCAAGTTGATCTTATGCTGTCCGAAACACAGTGCCGTGCGCCCTTCGCCAAAGGTGACGACCTCCATCCCCAATACCCGCGTATAGAAGTCGCAGGTGCACGCGATATCGGCGACGGTCAGGACGAGATGATCGAGGCGTTCGATTTGCATGGGTCGGCCTCCCGGCTGTAAGGAGGGGTCGAGAGTGCCATGTTCGCGACCGCGCTGCCAGGCTGCGGCCCAGAAGGAGGATCGCGGCATGCCGAGCCCGCAGACGATCGCCGTGTTCATGATCTCGGCGCTGGCGCTCAACCTGACGCCGGGACCGGCTATCCTCTTCATTTTGTCGCGCTCCTTCGGCCAGGGGCGGGCTGCGGCTGTCGTTTCGGTATTCGGGCTGGCCACGGCGTCGGTGATCCAGGCGGTGGCGGCGGCGTTCGGATTGTCGGCGCTGTTCGTCTATTCGCCGCTTGCCTTTGCGATCGTCAAATTTTGCGGCGCCGCCTACCTCGTCTATCTCGGCATTACCGGCTTTCTGTCGGGCGGTCTCGCCGGCATCGCCGATCGGGCCAAAACCGGCCGCCGCCGCTCGCTGGGGACCGCCTATTGGCAGGGCCTGCTGACCGACCTGCTCAACCCGAAGCTCCTGCTGTTCTTCTTCTCGTTCCTGCCACAATTCGTCGACCCGGCCCGCGGCGAACCAAGTCTGCAGATGCTGGTCCTCGGGCTGTTGTTCCAGGTCACCGGCGTGCCGACCAATCTGGCGGTGGCGCTCGCCGGCGGGTCACTCGCCGGGCTGATCGCCCGCCATCCGTTATGGGCAGCTGTTCAGCGCTGGTGTTCGAGAGCGGTTTTGGTCGGGCTCGGTGTCCGGCTGGCGTTGAGCGACCGCCGCTGACAGGATAATCCGCCGATCGAAGGGAGGAACACGATGAACCGTCTCGATGGCAAGGTCGCCTTTATCTCCGGCGCAGCGCGCGGCATCGGTGCCGCGACCGCGCGGCTGATGGTCGAAGCCGGCGCCAAGGTGGCGATCGGCGACGTCTTGGACGAGCGGGGACGGGAGACCGCGCGGGCCATCGCCGGCACCGGCGATGTGGCCGTCTACCAGCATCTCGACGTGACAAGCGAGGAGGACTGGACGGCGGCGATAGCGGCGACGGTGGTTCGTTTTGGCGGGCTCGATATTCTGGTCAACAATGCGGGGCTCTTTCTCGGCAAAGGCATCGAGGAGGCGAGTCTCGAGGAATGGCATCGGCTCTGCGCCGTCAACCTAACCGGGGTGTTTCTCGGCACCAAGCATGCGTTGCCGGCATTGCGCGAGCGCGCCCGGCAGAGCCCGCACGGCAGCGCCATCGTCAATCTCGCCTCGGTTGCCGGGCTCGTCGGCTCGCAGCTCGACCCGCTCTATTCGATGACCAAGGGCGGTGTCACCTTGTTCACCAAATCGGCTGCGCTCGAATTCGCCCGC